>CAZXKI010000036.1:0-7760 GCA_964641145.1 uncultured Candidatus Saccharibacteria bacterium
GTGGTTCTTTAATACACTTGAAGGTCGCGTCTTTTACAACGCTGCATATGCGGAAGCCTGCAAAACACACAAGCCGCGAGCAGTTATTTTAGGCACACTCGGTGTTGTATACGAAGACTTGATATGGATGGTACACGCCTATCGCTTTGGAGCAATAGCATTTGCGGTAGATCTACCCTGGAACTACTTTGAAGACCGTATGCTCACCATGCCGCGCCCTTCACATCTATGTGTTTGGAACGAAGCGATGGCTGAACGTGCAGAAAAAGAATTTAAAATATCGCGCAACCGCATACACGTAACCGGCTGTGTGCGATATGACTTTTATGGTCAGAATTTTGTGCCCGAGGCACGCGAGACCTACGCAAAACGTATCCACACCAATCCAGAGCGCCCGCTTATAGCCTACTTCTTGGGCAGCGCACCCTCGCACCGAAGCCAGGAGCTCGTTGTTGAACTTCTCCTTAAGGCAATACAAAGTGGCGCGATCAGAGGCAACCCCCAGCTACTTATCCGCTTTGGCCCTTCAGAAAAACCTTCTGCAGAGTTTGAAGCCTTGGCGCGCACGTATGGTGATGACCTAGTCATGAACATACAAGAGCAGATGCCCCGTCATGAAGATGTGGCGAATATCAGTTATCACTGTGCCGTTTCGCTCAGCCATTTTTCTTCAACTGCGCTTGACGCAGCGCTCTTTGACCGTCCGGCACTGTATGTCGGCTTTTCAGGTCATCCGCAACCTCATCCAAGCGATGACGTCATGAAGCGTATATTTGAATTCGACTTTGTTAAGCAAGCACTTGAAACCGAAGGGGTGCATGTTGCATATAGCATTGAGAGTCTAGTTTCTTTTATTAACGAAGGCATGGAGCATCCTGAGAAATATAAGGAAGGGCGACAGAAATTGATCAAGCATTTTCTTGGCGGATCGGATGGCAAGGTGGGGGCGCGCATTGCCGACGCCATACTCAAAAACAGCTAGCTGCAACCAGGCACGGTGTGCTATGGTTTTATCTAATTATGAACACTATTGAAATCGGCGGCATTGTTACGCAAGGCTTTCGTATTGCCTCTGGCCTTAATAAAGACGGGGTACCAGGTCCGTATGGCATCACTATAAAAGACTCTTTTGTGCAGCAGCGTCCGTTTTTTGAAGCAGAGCTTCCCGAACTTAAAGAGGTTTGGACTGGCACAATAAACGTTGATATTTCTCCCCGCATCCACCGCATGATTGGTTTTACCAAAGAGATAACCTGCGAATGGCATCCGCGCATTACCGAGACATTTGGTTTGGTAACAGGCATTACTTTAAAACGTAACAACCAAGAATATCCTGCGATTATTTACTACCCTATGCCATCAGAGTTCCACGAGCCGCGTATGAATGTGATCGAGATCTTGGCCCCAAAAATAGAAGGCCTCGCCTACGGAGACAAGGTAGAGCTGGTGCTCCCCACTGACAAAGTTGTTGTGGAATAAAAAGAAGACGGGCGGCGCGTAAAACGCGCCGCCCGTGTTGTTGCTAGAGAGAGAACTGGTGAAGCATAGAGTAGACATTGTTCCACCCTTTGCAAACCTTGGATGCCCCCGCCTCGTGGAGGGCTTGTATGTGCCAGCCTTCCTCCTGAAAGATCATCGCGGGCACTGCGATTGTCGAATGCGCCCGCGCTGCAACTGCAGCCTTAACGCCCGGTACCGAGTCTTCGAACACCACCTGAAAATCCGGGCTCACACCCATCCGCCGGGCAGTCTCCAAATAGACATCGGGATTGGGCTTTACCCGCTCGACATCCTCACGAAAGACCACATACTCGCTCTTGAAGAGTTCTCCGAGCCTAGAGCGCTCCAGTATTCTTTCGCCGCGCGTACGCGGCGTCAGTGAGCCGATCCCCACCAAGTGTCCGCGGCTTTTGATGCGCTCGATGACGTCCTCGAGACCAATACGCGGCGCGAGCGGCGTGTCGGCCACAATAGCGTCAAAGTGACGCATCGTGTTCTGAAGGATCACCTCCGCAGGGGTATCAACGAGTTCGGCCAGTTGCGCCGCAATGTGCGGATCACCACCCCCGATTGCTCCAGGCAAGGCTTCGATCTCGCCGACTGTTATACGGCAACCAAACTCGGTCATCGTACGTTCGAAAGCAAGAAAGTGCTGAGCCTCAAGGTCAACGCAGGTGCCCTCGAGGTCGAAGGCGACGGCAAGCTTTGGTTTTTTAACCACCACTCTTCTCCTTCAGTTTTGCGTCGATATACTCGCACCACACGTGGATCGCGAAGAGATGCAACTCCTGGATCCGCGCCGTCTCCGTCGAGGGAATGGCGATGCATACGTCTACCTTACCCCGAAGGGCGGCGCCGTTCGCGCCCGTCAGTAGAATAACGGCCACATCCTTCTCCCGGGCAGCAGTAACCGCGTTAAGCACATTCGGCGAAGCGCCGCTTGTGGTGAGAGCAACGAGCACGTCGCCAAACTTCCCCAACGCCTGAATCTGGCGCGAGAAAAGCTTCTCGAAGCCGTAATCGTTGCCGATCGCCGTCCCAAGCGACGTATCAACATGGAGCGACAGAGCCGGTATCGGGTCTCGAACGTCCCTGTATTTACTCATGAGTTCGGCAGTGAAGTGCTGCGCCTCTGCCGCCGAACCACCGTTGCCGACCGCAAAGACCATATGCCCCGCATCCACACACTGCCACAGCAGCTCCGCTGCGTGTACGATGTGTGCGAGATGGCCGTTCAGCGTAGATTCGATAGTGTCAAACAAGCGACCTGCGGCCGCGTGCGCCAGTACACGAGCATCGATCATGATGTAGTTCTCCCTTAGGTTTCAAAGATCAACGTCTGCGGCATATAACCACAGAGATACTGTTTTGTCACCGGGTCAGAGCTTAGTTAGAAGTCCTTAACCCGGCGAAGTTTTGCGATAATAGGCTCTTCAGCCGAGGCGACTGTCTTAATGCCGTCGCCATACGCCTCTTCAAAAGCGCGAATATCACGCACCACAAGTTCCATACCCTTAGGCTCGAGACTTGCTGCATGATCAGAGCCCCACATAGCACGGTCGAGCGTAATATGACGCTCAATAACAGCAGCGCCCATTACAGCCGCCGCAACTGAAATACCAACACCACGTTCATGGCCACTATAGCCCACCACTACCGTCGGAAAACGCTTTTGCAGCGTATGGATAACTTTTAGGTTTATGTCTTTGTGTTCAGCAGGATACGTCGACACAGTGTGAAGCAACACTACGTTCTTATCCCCAAGTATCGAAAGCGCCTTATCAATTTGCGATATCGTGCTCATGCCCGTTGAGAGAATGGCTGGTTTTTTAGTTGCGCGTATATAGCGCAGCAACCCTGCATCAGTCAAAGAGGCAGAGGCAATCTTGTAGCAAGGCACATCGAACTCTTCAAGAAAATCAACACTTTCTTCATCCCACGGAGAAGCAAACCACATAATCCCCCTCTCTCTGCAGTACTTGTGGAGCTCGTTGTACTCGCTTGCGGTAAACTCAAGCGCCCACTTAAGATCACCATTAGTAGTTTGAGTAAGGTTGGACTCAATAAGACGTTTTACGGCATCGCGAGAGAGGGCTTTGCGGGCAATAGCATTCGCAATGATAGGTGCAGGAACTTCACGAGGCTTGGCGAGTTCGGCCTCAGAATACACTATCGGTACCGATCGCTTTTGAAATTTAACCGCATTGCACCCTGCTGCGGCTGCCGCATCAATCAACTTCTTGGCGGTTGCCAAGTCACCATTATGGTTGATACCAATTTCGGCAATGATAAAGACCGGGTGCCCGTCGCCCACATGGGTATCACCTATCTTTACTACGCGACCACTAGTTTTAGGAGTCTTTTTAACCGGCTTCTTCTGGGGAACTGCTTTTTTTGCCATAGGTAAATCTTATAACTATTCAAAGTACAATATCAACAACAAATTATAACTACTGAACTTAAAATGTGTTGCGTCAATAGTTAATGCATTAGTTATTGTCTTATACTAAATTTTGTAGTATAGTTTTTTTAGTCAACGGAATGGAGTTCTTCTCATGCCAAAACGAGATCCTATGCGCGCTTGGGCAATCTATGTCCTTACCGCACTCACCTTTTGTGGACTTATCGTATGGAAAGCATTCGGCATGAGCCCAGCTCATGCCGACCTGTGGTGGTGGCTACTCTTGTTGTGGGGAACAATGCTGCTTGGATGGGTACATCAACCCTTGATCAAGCAACTCTTCCCGGGAATAGAGGATCCGCGGATAAAGACTGAACCCGCTCGACACCTCACAGACTACGAAGTAATGGTCGGCTACATGGCCGTTACTGCTGCCATAGTCGCTCTTGCATCTTTCTTGGTGGCTCCCCTACTTCTCAACCAAGGATACGGAGCTCTCTTTGAAATCAAGAGCTGGCACTTCTGGTGGGCCTCGGCCGCAACTGGAGTGCTTAACGTAGGGATCTTCTACTTCTTCAACAAAGGAATGCGCTACGGGGACCAGTCGCTAGCCTCTGCGGCTTGGGGGCTTAACTCCGTAGTACTTCTGCCGTCCTCTTTCATTTTCTTTGGACTCCTGGGTGGTGGGGTTATTACAAATCCGCAGGTGTCTGCGGCTGGATTTCTGGGAATACTTTGTGTCTCGGGTGCCATCGCCTTCAACGCATTGACCCAGAAAACAACCACATTTTCCCAGCCGCCGACCGGTGACTGGTTCGCACACCATCCAATCCTAAGTGCCTATCTTGGCATTGGGGTGATTGCACCTATCGCGGTCAACTTCGACAAGATTGCGATTGACGCAGGGAATCCATTTCTTGCCGGCGTCGTAACATTTGGAATCGTGTCCCTCATCGCCTTCCTGTGGATTTGTGCGGTGTCAGGATGGAAGCGAATCCGATATATATTTCGCACCTACTCTCGGGAATATCTCATCCAAGGAATAGTTCACGGCGCCCTATGTGTAGTCTTCAATATCGTTCTCCTTGGACACAACATCAACTACTACGGTGCCCTGAAACGTACTTCTGTAGTATTTGGAGTTCTGTACGGAATCTGGGTGCTTCGAGAAGGTGGGACGTTCAAAAACAAGGCCGCTCGCCTATTCGCGAGCATAACGATCTTGATCGGTGTAATTCTTATTATCACGAAAGGATAGAAGAATTAGCCGACAGATTAGACAGAGACCAGAATCCCTGGTCTCTTTTCTTTTGCAAGAAGACACCTCGTGCTATACATAGATATAAGCCAAGACTTAATAGCTTACGTAGAGACTCCATGATTGACGGAAAAAGAGTTCTCGCAGTCATCCCTGCCCGCGGCGGCTCCAAGCGCATTCCCGATAAGAATATAGTTGATCTGCACGGCAAACCCTTGCTCGCCTACACTATTGAGCTTGCAAAACAAGTGCCAGAGTTTGACGCAGTGGTTGTATCGTCAAACGACGAGAAGATTCTTAATGTAGCCAAACACTACGGCGCGGAGCTGCTGCAGCGCCCAGACGAGCTCGCTCAAGACACTACCCAAGACGACCCTGTTCTTATACATGCCCTTGAAACGCTCGAGAAAGAAGGTCGGAATTTTGACTACATCGTAATGCTTCAGTGCACTCAGCCCCTGCGCACTGTCGAAACCGTTCGCAAGGTAGTACAAACAGGTGCAGCGGGAGATTTTGACGTAGTTTCAACGGTAGTAGAAGACCGAAGCAAGTATCGCCGGTTTAGAAATAACGAGTGGGTTGAGGATGTGCCAGGCGCTTCTCGCAGAAGCCAAGAGCGCGAACCCTACTTTAGAGAGGCAGATGTCTGCTATATGATAAAAGCGAAGACGCTGCGAGAAACCGGTAAGATATTCTCGGGCAAGTATGACTTTGTGGTAGTGAGCGAAATAGAAAATATGGATATTAACGGCCCGACCGATTTAGAAATTGTCCGCGCCATGATGGCAGCACTGAACAATGCAAAAAAATAAGAACATAGGATTTATAGGCACTGGCTCTATGGGCTCTTCTTTTGTGAAGCGCCTCCTTTCGCAAGGGTATGAAGTAGGGGTATACAATCGCACTATCACCAAGGCAAAGGCGTTAGAAAAAGAAGGTGCCTGGATCGCCAAAACCCCTAAAGAACTTGTAGAAAAAGTGGATGTAGTGATGCTGTGTGTCATGGACGATGCAGCCACCCGCTCGATAATGAACGGAAAAACAGGCGCACTGGCTGGTGCCAAAAAAGGGCAGATATTCATAGACTGCAGCACTGTCTCAGTAAGCGTTACGCGCGAAATGGACAAAAACACTAAGAAGCGCGGCGCTCACTGGCTGGACACTCCAGCGCTCGGCAACCCTAAAATGTCAGAGGACGGTGAACAGTCGTTTGTCGTAGGAGGCAACGAAAAAATACTTAAAGAAGTGCTTCCAGTACTTGAGTCTATTGGCAACAAGGTTGTATATATGGGCAAATCGGGTCTAGGTCAGGCGGCAAAGATTGTACACTCTCTTGTATGTGGAGTCTCACTCGTAGCCTATGGCGAAGCAGTGCTCTTGGGAAACAAGTTTGGTCTGAGCAGAAAACAGACACTTGACGTGCTTCTAAATGGCGCCGTGGCCTCTAAATTGCTTACTATCAAAGCACCTAAGCTTGAAAGCAATACGTTCACCCCTACTGCGGCACGGCTCGCCAACATGCTGAAAGACATTACCCTCGCTGCAGTAGACGGAAAAGCTTTCCACCAAGAGCTCCCCACTCTTACAGTGACCAAAAAGCTGTATGATTTAGCTAAGAAGAAAGGGATGGAGAACCAGGACACCTCTTCAATTATTAAAGTTATTGGAAAGAAATAGAGCTGTGTATACCTACAAATACATCCGCTGGGTTAAAGACACGTACAGAAAATATGTCCCTATTCAGCTACCCAAGAGCGTTATTGAGCATCTCCAAAACAACATAACGCAGGTGATTGATATTGGCGCAGGCGGGAGACCTATAAAATCTCTCCTCCCGTATGCAAAAAACATAGATATGTATTTGTGCGAGCCGGCCCCCGACAGCGCTCAGAAACTCCGCGAAAAGCCTCAGCCTTGGCACAGCACCACTGTTATTGAGCGGGCTGTTGCAGACAAAAACGGCACCTCAAAGTTTTATATCACTAAGAGTGCGAGCATCTGTTCATTGCTTAAGCCTGATGCAGAAAATCTGAAGAACTACCAATTCTATGACCGTTACGGCAACTCTTCTAACAGCGACTTCGACATCGTAAAAGAAATAGAGGTGCAGACCAACACTCTGCAGAGCGTTATCGAGGAGTACAAGCTCAAGCCCTACATTATTAAAGTAGATACTCAGGGCACCGAACTTTCTATCCTAAAAGCCGCCGACCTGACGAACGTACAAGTTATTCTTGCCGAAGTAAATTACATTAATTTGTACGAAGGACAGAACTTGGCAGACGAGTTCGATGAGTATCTAACCTCACAAGGGTTCACCTTTCACCGCATGATGGAAGTGTTTACTTCAGATGTGCGAAAGGACGGTAAGCGCATATTGATCGGCAGTGATGTTTGTTACTACCGCAAATAGATTTATTGGCATACAATCCAAACCATGTACGGCATTATTGAACTCGCAGACTATCTTAAGTGGGAAAAGCGCAGAAAGAACCCCGTCCTTACGGCTGATGTATTAGACAAACTGCACCTATTGGTCGTAGGCGGAGGCTCTGCAGGACAAAGACATTTGAGCAACCTTATCGGCATAGGAGTAAAGAA
>CAZXKI010000037.1:0-7538 GCA_964641145.1 uncultured Candidatus Saccharibacteria bacterium
AGTGGTCGAATGTGCGTGCCCGTAACATTAAGCGCCTGGGGGTAAGCGAGGAAGCGCTCACCGCTGAGCAGCTACAGACGTTGATCGGCGGTCTGCGCAAACTCAAGGCGCAACGGGCGGGGCAGGTATGACATACCGTATAGCAGATTTCAACCTCGACCTGATTGCGCAGGGATTCAAGACCGAAGAGAACGCCATCCGGCGGGTGATTTTGCAGATACCTACCGATAAATCACCTGTGTTTGTTCAGGAAGACAACTTGGAGATCACCGCCTTGATTTATTGCGGGGTTGTATATCGGCCAGCGGATGAACATGTGTCGGTAAAATAGGAGAGTAGGGCGGCCTAGTCGTTTCCGGTCGCCGCTCGCGCCACTGCTGTAATCGTTGCAATCGGCGCGTATCGACCACCAGAGCCAGCGCGAAGGCGGGCAGTGCTGGCCACTTTTACAAAAATAACGCGGTCTAACACGGTTGGACTGCAAGAGTGTGGGTGGTGTCGTTTGCAGAACACCAAACGACACCGAACACGGATAACGTCACGCAAACTTAAGGTTACGGGTGCGGATGTAGCGAATCAAGCCGCTTGCCGAGTCGTATTCCAGCACTGCTGCGACTTTCTTGGCGCTCAAGCCGAGCCGCAATAGTTCTTTGATTCTGGATAGGTCTTTATCGAATTTGGAGGGCTGGATTGTGCCCTTCGGCTTGCCCAGAACAACCCCTTTCTTGCGTTTGTTGGCCAGCGCTTCTTTAGTGCGTAGGCTGATGATGTCCCGCTCCAGTTCAGCGAAAAGGGAGAACAGCGTGATCATGACCTTGGTTGCCATGTCCTGCGCATTCTTGAGATCCATGCCTTGCTTAATGAGAATGACCCGCATCCCACGCTTAACCAGTTCATTGACCAGCCCGATCACCTCAGCAGTCGAGCGGCCCAACCGGCTAAGCTCACTGGCGATCACAATGTCATCCGGGCGCATCTTGTCCATAAGCTCATCAATGCGGCGGTCTTTGGTGGTCTTACGGGAGGAAATCGAAATCTCTAGGAACTCATCAACGTGCAAGCCGTGCTTGTGGACGTATTCCAAGATAGCCAGCTTTTGATTGCTCAAATCCTGCTTGTCGGTTGAGGTGCGAAGGTAAGCGTAGGTCGTCATAGGGTTATCCTTTCACTAATAAGTATATTGTCGTAGTAGACTTTTAATCGTGGTTCACGCATAACGTCATAATAACCGTAATTATATCACGAATTGCATACGGATACAATGTGGTAAGCGTGCGCGAATACGGATAATGATAACGGGCGTTATGTGTGTTCAAAAATGGGGCGGGGTCATCGAGAAAACCAGACACCGACCAACGACCGGGGAGGGCCGGCGTGGTCGGTGTCCAAGCAGCGGGAACTGCTGCCTATAGTATCGCACATTTGTTCTGATTCCTTCGCTTGCCGAGCAAAAATACAACATTTGTCCTAGCAAAACTGTAAGCGGGCCGGGTTGCAACTGAAGAACGAATGTGCTATAATTGGCACATCACAGCGGGAACTGTTGACGTACTACAAGAGGATTCTTGTAAGGTCAACTGGTTCCCGTTTCGTTTAACTGGCGGTCATCGTCCCTTCGTCGCTCCCCATCCGCACTGACTTGTATTTACCTGATGCCACCTCGCACACATACGGCGGCGCTCCACGTCGAGAGAGTACGCGAGGGCTACCCTGTCAGAGTATTCGTGCCTGCGTCCGACGAGCGCAGCCCACGTCCGTATGCAAAGGGTAGCGGCGGCTCAGTAGCTCCTTTCTTTGGTGTCTGCGTGTGGTTCCTCTCCGAACTCCAGGCCGGTCCGTTTATGCGGGCCGGCCTGGGGAGAGAGGGGGAAAGAGGGTTGTCTATGTGGTCTGATTCTCTGTTGATTGCGGGTCTGATTGCGGTGGTGGTGGCCGGCGCGGTAGCGGCCTATTTGGAATGGCAGAAGCGCACGCCAGCCGAGCGGGTTGGTATGGTCGAGGAGGCTGTACGGCGCCTGGTCGATGCCGCCGAGCAGCTCTACCCCCAGCCTGGCGCGGGGACGACCAAGTACGGGTGGGTCATGAATCGCCTACAAAAGCGCTTTCCGGGTGTCGAGTGGGAGACGCTCGGCGAGTATGTTGAGCAGGCGGTGTTGCACCTCAACGCTAGCAAGCGCGCCCGCGGCGTGGGTCTCAACGGAAAAACTGACAGCAAATGAGTGACGGCGGGGTGACTGGCGTGGACCTGGAACACGTCAACGTTTCGTCCGGGCCGGCCACGGTCAACGTGCATTACGAAGAGCGTCCGCTGACCGAGCGGGAACGAGTGGATTGGAGAGATCGCCAGATCGCTGAATTGCGCAATGCTCTGCTGGGCGATGATCGCTATGGGGTGAGTGGCCTGGTGGATAGCGTGCGCAATCAACGGATTTGGCTGATTTTCTTGACGATAGCCGTGGGCTTGGTGATTCTGCTCTTGCTCTATCAGCAGTTCCAGATTCATCAGATTTTACAGAGGTTGGTGTGAATCATTCGCGCTGGGCGGCGGTGGGCTGGTGGCTATTGGTGGGCGTGGTGGCGGCGGCCTGGCTGCTGAGCCTGCCTCACGGTATGTGAAAGGGGTGAGACGTGGCCAGAAGGCGCGCTGACTACATCGACAAGGCGGGCCAACTGCGCGGGAAGTCACTCACGGCGCGCGAAATCCAGGTAGCCGGCGCCATCCTTGCCGGCTACACCACGAATGAGCGCATTGGGGCGCTGCTGGTCGTTGAGACGAAGACCGTCCAGGCGCATCTACACCACATTTATAGCAAAACGGGCGCGGCTGATAAGGCCGAATTGTTGCTGATGGTGTTGGGCCGCATCCCGTGCGCGGCTGATCTTCAAGGAATTATCTGGGAGTAGCCATGCCTAAACTAGATGCGCGCGCCGTCGCCCTCCTGAGTGCGTTGAACGACCTGACCGTGTACGAATGGATTATGTCGCCGGGTAGCGAGTTCTACGCCTTCACGCTCAAGCTTGACTGGCCCGACCGGGAGCAGTTTGTTTATCACCGTGCCATCAAACCCGCGCACATCAACGGCGAGCCGTTCCGCACGGCGCTGCAATTCGTTGACGAGGCCGCCGAGCGGCTGGGCCGGTATCTGTTGCTGAAACCAGAGGACGCGCAGTTTTAGCTAGGTGACAAGTAGGTTACGTTGTGGTAAGATTGAGAAAAAGTCTCAACGGTAACGATGGCGGGAAGAATTAGCAGTAATACAGCGCAAAAACAGCGCGGGAAGCCCTTTGCCAAGGGCGACAATCGGATTAATCGCAAGGGGCGTCCCAAGACTTTTGACGCGCTGCGCACTTTGGCCCAGCGCATTGGCCACGAGGACGCCACCAAGAGGGGCGCGCCGGTGCTGGTGGGTGGGGAAGTGGTCACGGTCACTGAGGCTATTTTACGCGATTGGGCGCAAAGTGACGATCCACGCCTCCAAGTCAAATTCATGGAAATTGCTTACGGTAAAGTGCCTGATGAGGTTCTGGTGGGCGGCAAGAAAAACAGCGATGCAATCCAAGTGCGCTTTGTCGATTACCGCGCTGGATTAGGCGATGGATCTCCCGAAACTGAGGGCTGATCAGCTTGCCATTGCCCGTCATCCCGCCAAAACCAAAGTGCTCAGTATGGGCCGCCGCTGGGGTAAGACGGTGCTGGGTGGGACAGTGTGCGGACTGACATTGGCGCAACATGGGCGTGTAGCCTGGATTGCACCCACCTACAAAAACACGCGTCCTATGTGGCGCTGGCTGTTGCTGGCGACTGCCACCGATGTCAAGGCGAAACTGTTGACGGTCAATCGGTCGGATCGTACCATTGAAACGAATCGAGGCGGGTTCCTGGGGATCTTCTCTGGCGACAATATTGACAGCATTCGCGGTGAGGCGTTCCATTTGGCGGTCGTTGACGAGGCGGCCCGTATCCCAGAGACGGCATGGTCTGACGCCATTATGCCGACATTGGCTGACTACGGCGGTGATGCCATCCTGATCAGCACACCCAAGGGAAAGAACTGGTTTTATCATGAGTGGTTGCGGGGAGTCGAACGCAATAACGAAATCGCCAGTTGGATTGCACCCACCGGGGCCAACCCGAACCCGAATATCAGGCGGGCGTTTGACCTGGTTAAGGACCGCGTGCCGGAAGACACCTATCAGCAGGAGTGGCTAGCCGAGTTTGTAGACGGCGGGTCGGTCTTCCGCAACATTCCGGCCTGTATGCACGCTCCAGAGACGACACCGCAAGCGCACAATGGGCACCTGGTGATTGCGGGACTGGACTGGGGCAAGCAAAACGATTTTACGGCGGTAAGTGTGGGCTGTATGACCTGTAAATGTGAGATAGCGCGTGACCGCTTCAACCGAATCGACTATGTGTTCCAGCGTGATCGGCTGCGGCAGTTATTTAGCCAGTGGCGCGTGACGCAAGTGTTGGCCGAGTCCAACAGCATCGGCGAGCCTAACCTGGAGATGTTGCAGCGCGAGGGTGTGCCGGTGGCCGGCTTTCAGACGACCGCCCAGAGCAAGCCACCGCTCATTGAAAATTTAGCCCTAACCCTGGAGCGCGCCGAATGGCAATTTCAGCCGGATCGGGTGTGGACCGCTGAGCTTGAAGCCTATGAGCGCACGGTGTCCCCCGTGACCGGACGGAGCAGCTATAGCGCGCCGAGTGGGACGCACGATGACACCGTGATTGCGCGGGCGCTCATGCTTTGGCAAGCCCAACAGCAATGGCGCTTTGCCCCGCCGGGAGCCGTCAAGTATGCCTAACTGGAGCCTACTCGACTATCTGTTGCTTGTGCTGCTACCGTTTCTCTGTCTGGCCTTGACCAGCCTAAAGGATTGATTATGGTGCGAACTGATGTAAAACTTTCTTTTCTGCAATGGCTGGCCAGCGAGGACGCCGAGCGACAGGATGAGATCCGGCAGTTTCGGGAATATTACGAGGGCGACCACGATGTCATGCTATCCGAGCGCCAGCGCCGCTATCTGGAGCTTGGCCCAGAACAGGAGTTCTGCGGCAACTATTGCCCAATTCCGGTAGACAGCTTGGCGGAAAAGTTGGTCGTGACCGGCTGTAAAACCCCAGACGACACGCAGACGACCATCCTTAATCAGTGGCTGACCAGCAATTTTATCGACGGTATTCAGGGCATTGTCCACACGGCAGCCCTGCGTGATGGCGACGCCTATGTGATGATTTCTTGGGACGATACGCTACAACGGCCAGTGCTCACCGAGGAAATGGCCTGTTGCGATGGGGAGGGGGTCAAGGTCCACTATAGCGAAGAAAACCGCAAACAGGTGGCCTTTGCTACGAAACGTTGGCGCACCAAGCAAGGCGAGGCGGCCGGCTACAAACGGCGCCTCAACATCTACTACCCTGACCGCATCGAAAAGTATGTCAGTAATCAAGAGGTGAGCGAAGGCGAATGGCTGCCCTACCAAGAGCCGGGCCAACCGTGGCCGCTGCCCTGGCTGCGTCGGGATGGCACACCGCTAGGGGTGCCGATTGCCCATTTCCGCAACAAAGAGCAGGGGTATTGTCACGGCGAGAGCGAGATCGCCACCGTCATTCCGCTGCAAAATGCGTTTAACAAATCGCTGATTGACCTCCTCGCCGCCGCCGATACCACCGCGTTTCGGGTCTATTGGATGGTGGGCGACAATCCATCAAATATCAAGGTTTCACCCGGTAGCTGGATTTACACCACCCGCCCGCCCTCTGGCGATAACGGCGCCGCCATCGGCCACATCCCCGGCGAGGATTTAAGCCCGCTGATTGCCCTCAAGGATTCGGTAGCGATGGAGATTGCCCGCACCACCCGCACGCCCCTAAGCTACTTCCAGATTAGCGGCCATGTGGCCAGCAGCGAGACGCTGAAAGAGCAGGAAGCGCCGCTGGTGGCCAAGGCGAAGAAAAGACAGGTCTACTTCGGCAACACTTGGGAAAGCGCCCTGCGCCTGGCGCGGGTGCTGTGGAATGAGTTTGGACCGGGGCCTACTCTAGACGAATTGCAGCCCGTGGAAATGATTTGGGCAAGCCCAGAGGTGCGCAACGTCAAAGAAGATTTAGAAGCCGCCACCATGAAGCAGGCGTTAGGGGTGCCCAAGAAGCAAATCTGGGCAGAGCTGGGCTACACCGAAGCGCAGATCGAGGAGTTTGCCCAGAAGGCACAAGAGGAGCAGATGCAGCAGGGCAACATCGGCGACATGTTGCTGCGCAGCTTTGAGCGAGGACAGACGCAACCGTGAGCGAAGCCGTCCATCCCGTCTTAGCCGCCGCTGCCACCTACCGCGCGCAGCTCTTGCGTCAAGAGGACGCCGCGGTACGGCGCATGGTGGCGGCCTATGGCACGGCCTACCAGAGGATGGGCGCGCAGATTCGGGCGCTACAGGATGCCCTAGACGGGCAGCCCATGACCTTCGCGCAGGCGACACGCGTCAGCGCGCTGCAAGCCTTGCGCCAACAGATTGAGACGGAGATCGGGCGCTTTGGCGTGGTAGCCGACAACGAATTGACACAGACGGCCCGCCAAGCCATCCAAACGGGGCTAAATCATGCGACGGGGTTAGTGGAAGCATATTTTGCCAGCGAGCAGGCTAGGGGCGCCCTACGGGCTTCCTTTACGCAGCTACAGCCCGCACAGGTGGAAACGATGGTCGGGTTTCTGGCGCCCAATAGCCCACTCCATGACAGCCTGACCGCGCAACTAGGGCCGGCGGTGGCGGAGTCCGTGAGCAGCCGCTTGATCGACGGCATGATCCGCGGCTTTAATCCCAACAAGACGGCGGGGATTGTGCGCAGGGAGTTGGGCGTGGGGCTGGCCTGGGCGGTCAACACGACGCGCACGGCCAACCTGTGGGCCTACCGTGAGGCGACGCGGGCTAACTATGCGGCCAACCCGCGGGTAGTCAGTGGGTGGACCTGGCTGGCCACGTTGGACGGGCGGGTGTGCGGTAATTGTCTGTCGCAGCATGGCAGCCGGCACGCGCTGAGCGAAACCCTGAACGGGCATCATCAATGCCGCTGTGTGCCTATCCCTGAATTGCCTTTGGCCAAGAGCCTGGGCCTGGACCTACCCGAGATTGAGCCGGGCGAGGCGTGGTTCAAGCGGCAAGATGAGGCCACGCAACAGGGCATCTTGGGGCCGGGGATGTGGGCGGCCTGGAAGGACGGCGCGGTGAGCTTTGACCAGTTCAGGGGTCACACGTATGATCACCCGGTCTACGGGGCCATGCAGCGGATGCCGACGATGGCGCAATTGGGGCTAGAGCGCTACTATACGCGACAGGACCAACATGAGCAGACCATTGAATAATCAGAAAACTTGTGCTATACTCATAGACGATGAGTTGCGCAAGGAGCTGGAGCGCATCGAGCGCCAATTGATTCCGCTCCTCATCAGTGTACAGAAGGCGCTCGGCAAAGAGCCGACGGTAAGCACACGAGAGCAGCGCAGAGCGCAGAATTAAGGTATATGTGGCGGCGTGGCGAT
>CAZXKI010000038.1:0-7448 GCA_964641145.1 uncultured Candidatus Saccharibacteria bacterium
GCGGTTTGGCGAGCAACATGCTGGTGCTCTATGGCCGCAGCGGCACCTTCGCCGCCTCCACACTTTTCTTCCTGATCCTGGGGGGCATGTTAATCGGCAATGAGTTTCTAAAGACGCGCTATCAGCAGTTGCGCTTTAACATTGTTGTGTACTACATACTGCTGTTTTCCTACCTCATTATCGCGGTGCCCACCTTTATCTTCCACTCCATTGGCACTGTGGTGTTTTTGGCGAGCGGAGTAATTAGCCTCGCCATTATTGCGGTGTTTTTGTGGCTGGTATACCGATTGGTACTGCGTGGCCGTCAGCGCGAACATCAGTTATACGAAGTCTCATTTCTGATCGGCGTTGTATTTGTGTTTTATAATGGTCTGTATTTTATGGGCATTATCCCGCCCGTACCTCTCGTGCTGCGCGACGTAGGCATCTACCACTCGCTGGTAAAAGAGGGGGCTGCGTATGAGGGTGCGTATGAAGAGGGGCCGGTGTGGAAGTTCTGGCGCTCAACAAGCACCACCTTTACCCAGACCCCCAACTCGCGCGTGTACTGTTTTAGTGCAATCTTCGCGCCCACCGACCTTTCTGCACCGATCCAGCATCGTTGGGAGCGGTACAATGCCGAGCTTGGTAAGTGGGTAACAGACTCAGAAGTTGAGCTTCCTATTGCAGGCGGTCGCGACCAAGGGTATCGTACCTACAGCACTCGAAGCGGGTTACAAGAGGGCCGGTGGCGCTGCTCAGTAGAGACAGAAGGCGGGGCGCTGATTGGCCGCTTTACCTTTAAGGTCGTCAATAGCACTGCAGCGCCTGCACTTTCGCAAAGGACGTTGTAAATGCTACTCTTTGAGAGTGATTAAGCAGGAGCTAGAAAAAGCCGTAAAACAGGCCCTCATAAGCCTCGGAGCGCCCGAGGTTGCCTTTGTTGTTGAGCGACCGCGTGATATGCGTCATGGCGATTACGCTACCAATGCTGCCCTGGTTGCAAAGGTGGATGCTAACGAGCTTGCTGGGAAACTTAAGATAGACGCAGTAGAAAAAGTTGAAGTGGTGGGGAAGTTTATTAACTTCTTTCTATCTCGCGATGCAATTGCTAAAGAAGTAGAAGCGGCAGCTACTCAAGCAGAGTGGGGGAGCAACGATTTGTATAAGGGCAAAAAAGTGATGGTCGAGTACACCGACCCGAATCCATTTAAAGAATTTCATATTGGGCACTTAATGAGTAATGCAATCGGCGAAAGCATTGCTCGTGTGCTTGAAAGCGCTGGGGCGCAGGTGACTCGTGCCAACTATCAGGGCGATGTGGGGCTGCATGTGGCAAAAGCTATTTGGGGCAAAATGCAAAAGCCAGAAAGTGCTTGGGGTGAAGCCTATGTATATGGAAGCACTGAATATGAAAATAAAAAGGAAGAGATAGATGCAATAAACAAGAAGATATATGAGCGGAGCGACGAGGAGATAAATAAACTTTACGACGAGGGCCGCAAGCTCTCACTCGAACACTTTGAAGAGCTCTATAAAACACTTGGCACCAAATTCGAGCGATACTTTTTTGAAAGCGAGACAACTCCTGTGGGTACTCAACTGGTAAACACACATCCGGAGGTGTTTGAAGAAAGTGATGGCGCAAAAGTGTTTCGCGGCGAGCAGGACGGTCTCCATACACGCGTCTTTCTAACCTCGCAAGGTCTCCCAACCTATGAAGCAAAAGATCTTGGGCTTTTAAGCTTAAAGACTAAAGAAGACCTTGATACTTCTATTACAGTTACGGCAAGCGAGCAAAACGAATACTTTAAGGTGGTGCTTGCTGCCGCTAAGCGCATTGCGGCGCTGCAGGAAATTGCTACTAAAACGCGTCATATGTCTCACGGTATGATGCGTTTTGCTGAAGGGAAGATGTCTTCGCGCAAAGGCAATGTTATTACTGGCGAGTCGCTCTTGATGGATCTTAACGAGGCCGCAAAGGAAAAGATGCAGGGCAGGGAATTGCCGGATGCAGATAAGGTGGCCGAGCAGGTAGCGGTAGGAGCTATTAAATATGCGGTACTTAAACAGGGGAGCGGAAAGGATATTATTTTTGACCCGGCACAGTCCCTTTCGATAGAAGGCGATTCTGGACCCTACGTGCAATACGCACACACTCGTGCTCTTTCTCTTACCCGCGAGGCAGAGAAACAGGGTATTAGTGCAGAAACTTCTGATGCTCCTGCTACAGCCCAGGCACTCGAGCGCCTGCTCGTACACTACCCAGACGTTGTCGAGCGTGCTGCCAAGGAGCTGGAGCCGCACTATATAACGACGTACGTTACCGAACTCGCCTCTGCGTTTAACAGCTGGTATGCGAGCGAGCGAGTGATTGGCGGCACAAACCCGCATTACGGTGTACTGCTTGCACAGGCGGTCGAGAAAACTTTGGCAAAAGGTCTCCAGGCGCTTGGTATCCCAGTGCCTGAAAGAATGTAGTATAGTCACTTTTATGTCCGACAAGGGTAAAAGCGAGACAGCTAGACGCGAAGAGGAGGTTGTTGCGTTCTGGAAGCAAGACAATACTTTTGAAAAGTCGCTTACCAAGCGTGCACCCAAGGGTGAGTTTATCTTTTATGACGGTCCGCCGTTTGCTACAGGGCTTCCGCACCACGGCTCACTCCTGTCCTCAATCATTAAAGATGTTGTGCCCCGCTACAAAACAATGCGCGGGTATCGTGTACCGCGCCGTTGGGGGTGGGACTGTCATGGCCTTCCGATTGAAAACTTGGTTGAAAAGAATCTTGGTCTTAAGACAAAGAAAGAGATTTTGGAGATCGGCATCGATACGTTTAACGAAGCTGCTCGGTCTACAGTATTACAATACGTAACCGACTGGGAAAAGTATATCGACCGCGTCGGCCGCTGGGTAGACTTTAAGAACTCCTACAAGACTATGGACAACTCGTATATCGAGTCTGTCTGGTGGGCGCTCAAAGAATTAAACAACAAGAAACTGTTGTACGAAGGTAGAAAGGTCTTGATGTATTGCCCGCACTGCGAGACTCCTTTGGCTAAAGCAGAAATTGCTGCGGATAATACGTATAAAGACATAACTGAGGAGACGGTTACAGCAAAGTTTAAGATTAAACATCCAGAGAAGCACGGCCTTCCTGCCAACTCATATTTTTTGGCGTGGACTACGACGCCGTGGACATTGCCGGGGAACGTTGCGCTTGCTGTAGGGAAGGAGATTGAATACGCAGCAGTTGAAGAAAATGGGGAGTATCTGATCTCTGCAACGCCTGGTGGTATGTATTTTGGCAAAGACTTGGTGGGTATCGAGTATGATCCGTTGTTTAACGTGCCCGCTTTGCACTCGAACAAGTCATACAAAGTATATGCGGCCGACTTTGTCACCACCGAAGACGGTACGGGTATAGTGCACACGGCGGTGATGTACGGTGAGGACGACTTTGCGTTAGGAGTAAAAGAGGGCTTGCCCCAGGTGCAGCTTCTTACTGCTAACGGTCACTACAACGACCGCGCGCCTGAGTTCTTGCGTGGCGAGTATATAAAGAAGGCAGAAAAGATCATCAAGCAAAAACTTGAAGAGCGCGGACTCCTCTTTAAAAAGGAAATGCATACGCACTCGTATCCGCACTGCTACCGCTGCGGTACAGCGCTTATCTACAACGCGGTTGCGTCATGGTTCATCAACATTCAAAAGGTAAAGAAGAAGATGCTGAGGCTGAATGAGGGCGTTACTTGGGTGCCCGACCATCTTAAACATGGCCGCTTTCAGCATATTGTTGAGAATGCGCCGGATTGGACCATCTCGCGCAATCGTTTTTGGGCTTCACCGCTCCCGATCTGGAAAGAGAAGGGAGGCTCGCGCATGATGGTTGCCGGCTCCCTCGACGATATTCTGACCAAGGTAAAACGTTCGGGTAACAAATACTTCGTCATGCGCCACGGCGAGGCAGAGTGTAATGCAAAGGGAATTGAGGACTTGCACGGCGACCCGACTAACCACCTTACCGACGTAGGGAAGAATCAAGTGCGCCAGACTGCGGCGCTTGAGTTAAAGAAAGAGAAGATTGACCTCGTTATTACTTCGCCGTTTTTGCGCACTCATGAGACTGCCAAACTGGTACAAAAGGAGCTCGAGCTTCCCGAGAGCGCCGTTATGGTAGACGAGAGGTTGCGTGAAGCGTCAGAAGCTACGGAGGATGAGGTCCGCAAGCGCATGGGCGAATTTATCTTTGAAGTTGAACGCCGCTATACGGGCAAGAACATTCTTATTATTTCGCACGGCAATCCGCTGTGGGTTTTGCAGCAAACTGCCGCGCGAGACTCGTCAGAAGGATTTTCTAAGTCGTACATGCTCCGCACGGGTGAGGTAAGAGAGCTGGTGTTTGTGCCGTTCCCGCACAACAAGAAGTATGAGCTCGACCTGCATCGACCTTATATAGACGAGATAATTCTAGTAGATAGTGCGGGACGTCAGTATGAACGCATTCCTGAGGTGATCGATTGCTGGGTAGAGTCGGGCGCTATGCCGTTTGCCTCAATGGGGTATCCACGCAATAAAACGGTTATTAACCCTAAACGTCTCTTCGGTCTGTGGCCCAAGGGGTACCCGGCAGATTTTATTGCTGAATATATTGCACAAACGCGCACGTGGTTCTACTACATGCATGCTATGGGTACCCTGCTCTTCGGCAAGCGCTCGTTTAAAGCAGTGGTATCAACAGGCACGATTCTCGCAGCTGATGGTTCCAAGATGAGCAAGAGCAAGGGCAACTACACCGACCCTCTTTCAGTCATGGACCAGTTTGGCGCAGACGCGCTCCGTGTGTACCTCATGGGCAGTGTAGTGATGAACGGTGAGGACTTTAACTTTAAAGACGACGAAGTTCGAGAAGCCCACAATCGCCTCATCGGCATACTCTGGAACTCGTATAAATTCTTTGAGCTCTATAAGGCCGACTGCGAGGGAAGCGCTCAAGCAGTTAAAAGTTCCCATGTGCTCGACCGTTGGGTCTTAGCACTTTTGGGCAAGACAACCGACACGGTTACAAAAGCTATGGATGCGTACGACATGCCGACTGCAGTGCGCGCACTCCGCAGCTTTGTTGAAGACTATTCAACGTGGTACGTCCGCCGCTCGCGCGACCGTGTAAAGGGTGAGGACGAGTCTGACAAGCAGTTTGCACTTGCAACTCAGAAAGAGGTACTAGAAACACTTTCTAAACTGTTGGCTCCAATCGCGCCCTTTATCGCAGAAAGCGTATGGCAGGGGATAGAGGCTCGAGAAAGTGTGCATCTCGCCGCGTGGCCCACCGTTCATACGGTGGATGATACCTTGCTTGCCAACATGGCGCGTATCCGCGAGCTTGCGTCACTCGGACTTCAGGCGCGTGATAAGGCAGGAGTAAAAGTCCGCCAGCCACTCAGGCAGTTTAAAGCGAAAACATTGCCTCAAGACACTGCACTCCTTGCTGTACTTGGAGAAGAGCTCAATGTTAAAGAGGTTACAGAAGATGTGTCACTTGAAACTGAGGTGTGGCTCGACACAGAGCTAACTGATGAGCTTCGCGAAGAAGGCACGTTGCGCACCCTTATTCGCCGCGTACAGGAGTGGCGTAAAGAGCAGGGTCTAACAATTGCCGACCGCCCGGCGTATACCCTTGTGGTTACTGCCGAAGAAAAACCAATTGCACAGAAATACAAAGAGCAGATCATCAAAGAGACCAACCTTAAAGAGCTAACGATCGCAGAGTAATATGTATCGGTTGTTTGTAACCGATGGAATAGTGTTAGGGAAGCGCGGTTTCGGCGAAGCCAATACCCTTACGTTTATCTTAACCAAAGAGTTTGGTTTGCTCCGCGCAACGGCACGCAGTGCGCGTGTTGAGCAGTCAAAGTTGCGCTACGGGCTCGAAGCTCTGACTCGTGCGCGCTACACCTTGGTGCGCGGCAAAGCGGAATGGAAGCTTACCGGAGTGCAGGAAGTTACCCGACCTCTGTTAAAGAGCTCGCGTGATGCACGTGCCGTAGCAGGCCGCGTTTCAAAGTTGCTTATGCGGCTTATACAAGGAGAAGAACCGGTGCGGGAGCTTTTTGATTCGGTTGACCAAGGTTTTGCAGCGCTTGCACGGGCGGGGAGCGGGCAGGAGATAAGAAGTATTGAGTCGGTGTTAGTGCTGCGTATTTTGGCGCACTTGGGATATCTGCCCCACACGGCGGAGCTCAGGCCGTTTATCGAAGCAGACTTCTTTTCTCTAGAACTTGCTGCAGAAGTTGAGCGCTCAAGGGCGCTTTTGATGCGCGCTATAAATGAATCCCTTTCTGCGACAGGGCTGTAACTACACGTCTATAAAACAGTAAGGTAATGGGTAGACCCTCGTCACAATGGTATACTTGTGACCATGGCTCGGGAGGAAAAGAGCGGGGTGGAGCGGCTTAAAAACGAGCTCTATGCGCGTAATCATAAGCCAGAGGACCCAACAGCTCGCAGTGTCCTTTCAACATCTGGTGCAGATGCACCCCACACCTGGTCTGATATGCAGCCTGTAACCAGCACTCCTGCTTCGCCCCCTGTGTCGCGGCCTCTCATGGCGTCTGAACCTAAACCCGGTATGTCTTTTGCAGCTAAATTTTTACTCGGTTCGATAGGCTTCTTTGTGATTGCAGCTGGCGCTGCCTCCTATGTCTTTTTTGGGGGTGCCAATGTTACATCGCCGCAAAATATAGATATTGAAGTGGTGGCGCCTTCTCTGGTGGACGGTGGTAAAGAAGTTCAGTTTGAGATAGTTATCCGCAACCGCAACACTACTGACCTTGAGCTTGCCGATCTCGTTATTCGTTACCCAGAGGGTACGCGCAGTGTAGAGAATCCTACTGAAGACTTGGTACATGAGCGTCAGAGCATTGGCACTATTAAATCTGGAGAGCAGATAAAACGCACCGCTCGCGCGCTTTTATACGGCGAGGAAGGGGAACAAAAGACCGTAAGCGTTACTCTTGAGTATGGTGTTGCAAACTCAAATGCGGTATTCGAACGTTCTGGTCAGGCGCAGTTTCTCATAGGTTCAGCGCCGGTTTCTTTGTCTGTTGAATCTCCTCAAGACGCCGTTGCAGGCCAGCCTTTTGCTCTTACCGTTGTGGTGCGGTCAAACTCTACAACGCCAGTTAACGACCTGGTGATTAAAGGGGAATATCCCTTTGGGTTTGCTGTTGCGGCAAGCGATCCAAAAGCTGATGCGGGCGGCATGTGGCGGCTTGGTACTTTGAACCCTGGCCAGTCCCGCACTATACGCATCACAGGCTCAATAGAGGGGAGCGACGGAGATGAGCGAGTCTTTCGTTTTATTGCGGGCGCCAACGAAGATGACACAGATCCAAACGTAAAGGTGCCCTATATCACAATTCCTAAGACGCTCACCATTATGCGGCCGTTTATTGGTGGCTCAATTGCAATA
>CAZXKI010000039.1:0-7100 GCA_964641145.1 uncultured Candidatus Saccharibacteria bacterium
GCTCACCACTTCGGGCGGGAGATACTCAACAAGTACCCGGACCACGTTGTTGTCAGAGTAGCGGATCATCTGCCCGATCAGCTCCTCCACGGTGTAGCTCGTGCCGGGAGTAAGCAGTTGGGGCGGCCTTACGTTGCCGTCGTTTTCATCTGCGGGCTGGTAGATAAATTTTTTCTGTAAGATTGCGGGGTCAATTTCAGCAAGCTTGTAATACGCAAGCATAAAAGGAACCTTCATCAAAGATGCGGGAATATATTGCTCGTGTTCGTTGTAAGCGGCCCATTGTCGTGTTGTGAGCTCCCGCGTCCAGATAGAAATAGTGTCGACTTTTCCTTGCTGTTTGTATTGTTCAGCAACTTCATTCAGGTCGTGGCTAAGCGCACTCATGCGGTCATGTACATCCGCATACTCATTGCATTCAAGATCCCTGCTAGTAAGAGGGAATTGCTGCGAACACTTCTCAATCTCGCTGATTTGGAGCGTGTAATAGCCAAAGACTAAAGAGCCGCCAGCTACAAAAGAGAGTATTCCTATAAGTATCTTTTTCATGGGATCTTAAAATTGTACGTCCTTCGGAACCAACATAAGACATACTGCAAATTCGAGATCGCACAGCCATGACTGTCAAATTGGTAGTTACAGGAGGAAAATATGACTAACCACTTAGTGGAAAAAGTTCTGAATATTCTCCAGCACAGAAAGACCATTTGAAGTGACGGTATTGGGCTCTCTTCTAGCCGAGATACTTTTATTTTAGAACATATCTCGGCTATTTTTGTTTTGTGATTACTATAGTGTATTTTTTGCCCTTTTTACCGAATATGTCCCAGCGACCTGTTCTCTAAGGAGAAAAATTCTTACGAGAAGAAATTGTAAGGAGATTTTGATAATAATCGAACGGAGTTCTATCAACAGTTTTTTGCTGGTCGTCTTGGCGACCTACGTTGCAAAATAAGGGTAGATGAGCGAACGCGTATCATCACAACAAGCAGCAAAAAAGTACGGTGTGACGAATGACTACGTCGCACGTCTTTGCCGCCGTGGAAAACTTGTTGGGGTGCTCGAGGGTCGCACCTGGATGATCGACCTACAGTCGCTCGAAAACTTTTTTAGCAAACAGGGCCGCGTGCCTACTCAAGAGGGCGCTGCGTATCTGACCTCGCGTGATGCGGCAAAACTGTACCGGGTCACTAATGACTACATTGCGCGCTTGTGTCGCCAGGGAAAACTCTCTGGCAAATTTGAGCACGGCATCTGGAAGGTAGAGAGAAGATCTTTGGATGCGTTTTTTGCGCCGCGCCGCACTCCTGTGCAGCCAGAAAAAAAAGAAGTAACTCTTCAGCCATTTTCTGCTGCAGCAACACCCGTAGTGCAGCCAGCATTTCAAAAAGTGATTTCAGCAGTGCGTTTGTCCGAACAAACTTTACCCCGCAACAAAAAATTCGCATTTGCTGCCGGAGTTCTTGCTCTGGTCATTGTAGGAAATGCTCTAGCATTTGTTGGAACGTCACTTCAAACATCTTCGCCTGCTGCTGTTGCGTCGCTGTCGTCGCCATTTTTTGGCGGAGGGCTGATCTCAAAAATATTTTCATCATTGTTTGGCTCTACACAGGAGACAGAGACCGACACCGACACTGTGGTTGCAACTTATACAGCTCCTACTACTGTGTATCCCACAGGTTCAGTGTCGACACACACCGCAACTGGTCCTGTGGTGCAAACAATTTATCAGCCAGTTGCCCGCTCTACCACAGACTACCTCTCTACCGACGTACTTCTGGTGGTGCTAAGTGAACTCCAGACCTCTATGCGTCAGGAGATCGGTCGCATGATCGGTGCAACGCTGGATATGGACTTCTTCTCCGCCTCTCAAAGCGGGGGAGGCATTACCACTATTACCGATGCCGATGTTCCCGACACTATTACGGCAAGCAACTACTTACCGCTTGTAGGCGGGACGCTTACAGGCTCTCTGGTGGGAACAGATGCACATTTTTCGGGTGTTGCCACTACCTCTGCGCTTGTGGTTACGGGTATTGCAAGCTGTGCTGAGGCCTTGGAAACGAATGCTCTGGGGCAGATTGTCTGCGGCACTGACGCCACAGGAATTGGGGGAGGCAACTTCCCATTCACCGCACAAACCTGGGGCAACAGCACTTCAACCACCATCGGCTTCACCAACGGCCTCATTGCAAACGCTTCTTCAACCTTTACCTCAACCCTCTTCCTCTCGTCACTCACCAACTCTGGCTTGGCAGTTAACTCTTCGGGTCAGGTCTACGCAGCAGCAACCACCACCTTCTCATCACCACTTGTATACTCAGCCGGCAACGTAACGATCCAGCAGGCAACAGGTGCACAAAACGGCTACCTCTCTTCAACTGACTGGACTACCTTCAACAACAAGGTATCCAGCTCATCACTTTCAGCCCTCTACCCATTTGCTGGAGCAGGGAACTCAACTTCAACGCTCACCCAGTTCAACGGCGGTTTGACTGCCTACGCAAGTTCAACAATCGGCAATGGTACCCAAGGTCTTACTATCTTTGGTGCAGCTACCACAACTGGGAATGCGTATTTTGCCGGTAGTGTTGGGGTTGGTACAACAAGTCCTCTTAGAAATCTAGATGTGCGGGGCGGCTCAGACTCTCAGTTTGGTATTGTCGACTCAAATACTAATAAGTCATGGGCACAGTCCGTGGTTTCATCTGACGGTCGCTTTAGGATTGTTGAATCTGGTGTTGCCGAGCGATTGAGTATTACGACTACGGGTAATGTGGGTATAGGTACAACCTCGCCTGCTACGAGACTCCAAGTTATTGGTACTGCAGATCAGGCGGCTCAAGGTTCTGCTCAGATACGTTTTGGTGAGTCGGGCGGATACTACGGCAGTCTTGGTTACGATGAAGCGGGAGCAACATCGCTGGTATTGGATAATAGTTACAGTAGCAATAATGCATCTACAATCTCCTTCCGTTTTAGCAATACGGCAAAGATGACACTCTTGGCGTCAGGTAATGTTGGCATCGGCACTACTTCGCCATACACCACGCTCTCTGTCCAGGGCAACGCCGGTATCTCTGGCAATTTGGGTGTCGCCAACATCACTGCAACAGGCACTGTCACCGCCGCCAATCTCACCGTCGGCAGCTTGAGCGGCCTCCTCAAGGCAACCGCTGGCGTGGTATCTGCGGCAGTGGCCGGAACAGACTATATAACTCCTTCTGGACTTACTTCAGCTTTCCCATTCACCCCAACCGCATTTGGTAACTCAACATCAACCCTCCTGCAACTCACTGCTGGCTTTATTGCAAATGCATCATCTACCGTGGCTGGCAACTTCATGGTATCTGGGACTCTGTCTAACTCTGCACTGACCTCAGGTCGCGTACCGTTTGTCACGACAGGAGGCGCTCTTACCGACTCCGCAGCGCTTACTTTCAGCAACAATATACTTACGGTGCAGAATGGCGCCGGTGCGGGGGCTGTAAAGATTGGTGCAGACGTAAATGCTACTACGCTTACCGCAGGGGTGCGCAAAGTGGGTCGCATCGTCGCGCCTTCATATGACTCTGCACTCAGTAATACGTTTGTTATCGCCGCTGACAATGACGGCACTAACAACCGCATCGATTTCGGCGGGTATCCAGGAGGCTCAATCTACGCAGCTACTCGTATAGGATTTTTCACTGCCTCAGCTACGACAACAACGGGTGGCACAGAGCGCATGACCATTGATTCGGCAGGGAATGTCGGCGTCTCTTCTTCTACACCTTGGGCAAAACTTTCTATCACAAACACAGGTACTGATCCGAGCTTTGTGGTTGAAGACTCAACCTCTCCTGACTCAACGCCGTTTATTGTGGATGCGGGCGGCAATGTCGGTATTGGGACCGCAAGCCCTGACAGCAAACTCGACGTGACAGGATTTATTGCCGCTAATGGCGCCGACACTATTACCTCTAACCCGACGACAGTAAACTCGAGCACTGGGTGGAAGCTCGGCTTGTACAGTAATAATTATGCGCTCGGCGTTGCGGGTTGGACCATGGCAGCTAAGCTCACCGGATGGTTTAGTGTATTCTCCGGCAATCCCGCTAACAACGGCTCTTCCTCGGTCCCTGACAGCAATGCTACTGTATCCCTCGGTGCCAACGGCAACATCATCGCTATCGGAAATCTGGGGTTAGGTACCACTTCACCATATGCAAAACTCTCTGTAATTGGCGCAGCAGCAATAGCAGGCGACCTTGGTGTAGCAAACATCACCGCAACCGGCACGCTCTCGGTAGCAGGGAACACTACCTTGGCAAACGCTACCTCAACTAACCTCGCTCTCACCAACGTTCTCTCATCACTCCTCAAGACCAACTCAGCCGGCTCTATTGTTCCCGCCATTGCCGGCACTGATTACGTAACCCCAGGCTCTCTTACTTCTGCATATCCATTCCCACTCACCGGTAATGCCACCTCAACTCTTACGCAGTTCAACGGAGGTTTGACAGCATATGCGTCTTCAACGATTGGTAATGGCACACAAATTGGCGGACTTACGATTTCTGGTGGGGCATCGACCACTGGTAACGCGTATTTTGCAGGGAATATCGGAATTCACCGGCAGCCAGGTTCGGATGCTTTGATGGTAGAAGATAATAATATTGTTGTGACGGCTTCGAGCGGTAGCCTTGAACGCATTCGCATAAGCGGCGACGGCAATGCGCCGTATATTCGTTTAGAGCATGACCTTAATTCTAATAGTATTCGTTTCGACGTTGGAGGTAATAGTTATATAGATAGCAATAATTTTGGCATCGGCACCACCTCTCCCTATGCCCGACTTTCAGTTGAAGGCGCTTCTTCACTTGGAAACAGTGCTACTGCTGGCTACTTTGTTGCTACAACCACCACGGCCTCAATCTTCCCATTCGCCTCCACCACCGCGATTACAGCTTCAAACGCCTCTACCACTAATATCACCATATCAAGTGTTCTCTCCTCGCTTCTCAAAACAAATTCGGTGGGCGGTGTAGTAGCAGCCGTTGCAGGTATCGACTATGTCACGCCCAGCGGTCTCACCTCAGCCTACCCATTTCCACTTTCAGGCAACGCTACTTCTACGCTCACACAATTCAACGGAGGCCTTACCGCCTATGCAAGCTCGACAATTGGCGGAGGTACCCGAGCGACCGGCCTCACGATTAACGGCGGCGCAACGACGACAGGGAATGCGTATTTTGCAGGGAATGTGGGGGTTGGTACTAATAATCCTTCGCGGCAACTTCATATAAGTAATTCAGACGGAGAGACTTCTATAGAAGGTCGAATCTTTAATCTGGCAACCAACCTTTCTCTTGGTACGTATATAACAGCAGGGAGAAGCGATTATCCAACGGCTACTCAACGCGTTGGAACACTTGCCTTTGGATATGGAAGCGCCACGGGCATTTCGAGCCAAGGAGAAATTTACGCAGATGCAAATCAGACATGGGATATAAGTAATCGTGGTACTAATCTCCGATTCCAAACCACCCCCGACGGCTCGACGAATCCGCTGTTGCGCATGTCTATTACTGCGGCAGGGAATGTCGGCATCGGCACGACAACCCCTGCGGCAAAACTCCAAGTCTCTGCAACTGACAACACAGAACTTCTACGTCTTAGTGCAACTTCAAACCACGGAAACAATCATTTAAAAATATCAGGAGTTAGCACGGCAACAGCAGATTATCGTTTTCAGACTGTATCAGGAGGTAATACCTACGAAACTCTTTACCTCAAGGGCACAGGGTTGATTGGCATCGGCTCAACCACTCCAACCTACAAACTCTCGGTAGAAGGGGAGTCATCTCTCGGCAACTTCGCCCGCGCCGGGTACTTCATCGCCACCTCTTCAACTGCGTCACAGTTCCCATTTGCTTCTACGACTGCTATTTCAGGCGTCAACGCTAATTTTTCAGGCAACGTTGGTATCAATGCCACTGCACCAAGTGCTCGTCTCGACGTTCGCACCTCAGGCGCAGGCAATGTTGCCATGCGACTCATTGCCGACTCGTTCGAAACCGCCTTCCGTCTCTCTGAAAACTCTACCTTCTCGAACGTAGACTTTTCGGTGGTGTCAGGTGGCAGCTTGCGTGTCGACAATGCTGGATACGTCGTCTTCAACAACACCGGTAACGTTGGCTTTGGTTCAACTACACCGTTGGCAAAACTGGCAGTGCAGAAAAACTATGGCAACACTGCTACAGCGCTCTTTTCAGTCGCATCTTCAACCGCTTCGGACGGCAGTACGGCAACAACGTATCTTACGGTTACTGATGCGGGTAAGGTGGGTGTGCGCACCACCGCTCCAGGTGCTTTCTTTGCCGTTAACGGAGCAGGCGTTATAGGGTTAGCCAATCAGACCGCGTATGACATTGGGGCCGGCACTATAGCTGCTGGGGCAAGCATCTACTCATACGGCTCAATCTGTACCAACAATTTTTCGGGAGCTTGCGATGGCGCTAACGGTGTTGTGATTGGCGCCTCTAATACCACTGCATATACCAACATCACTAGTTCCGGTAGCTCGTTCTTCGGCGGCTCGGTAGGTTTTGGCACGACGAGCCCGTCGCGAAAAGTCCATGCGGAGTCAACCACCAATGCCTTTATGGTGTATACCAGCGGCGTAACCAACTTGTCCACATCGGCTGCGCCTACCTTCGTATCTCCCAAGAGCACGGTCTCGATGTTTATTGGTAGCGGTCACGGCACGAACAGTGGTCAGGAATCAGTAAGTGGTTACGGTGTAGACGAGAGTAGCGGTAACATCCGCTTCAACGGTACCTCTGTAGCATGGGGCGACTTTGGCTACTACCCGAATGGCGGCGGCAACGGCAACTATGGCAACTTCCGCCTCTCGCTTACAGGGAGTACCATAGACACAGTGCCGGATGCAAAGCTCGGTGTAGGCTCGCTTTACAGCGGGGGAAATATTGGGATAGGCACTACGACACCTCAGGCTGAGCTAGAAATAGGCAATTCGTCCGCTAGTGCGGTCCGTGGAATTATTACAAATTCAAACTCTGGTACCGGTGCATATTCTGAACTTGTGGTTCGAAATG
>CAZXKI010000040.1:0-6819 GCA_964641145.1 uncultured Candidatus Saccharibacteria bacterium
CGTCCCAGCAATCAGCCGCCAGACGACCAGCGCAGCTCGTCGAAGCCGCTGCATCTGCGACACTCGACCGGCCGGGAGCGCCGGCACCGCGACTTCGGTATGGCCCGTGACTCGGACAGCTGGCGGGCCCACAAGCTTCGCGAAGCCGACTAGCACCAACGTCGGCCCGACACGCAAGAACCGCGCAGTTTCCACATCGGGACTGCGCGGTCTTTTTTCTTTTTGGTGGGGAAGTGCTTCCCTTTTCAAACCAAGCTTTCTATAGAGTTTTGTGCTAGTTTGAGTAATGAACCTAGTACAGTCCCAACAACCCTAGTGACGGAGGTGTGTGATGAAGCGAAGGCCAAAACTCACCCTGAGCAAACTCCTTTCAACGCCGGCACCTGTCGTGACCATGGCCCACCTCGAAGCCGTCGAGGAATATCTGGCGAAAGCCGATTTCGACGTCCCGAAGGACATGGCGGACTTTCTGGCCACGCCAGAGCAGCAGGAGGTCACGAAGAAATTGGTAGCAAGAAGCTGCTAGACTAGCGTTCACGTTAGAGCATTCAAGGGCGCCGACAGGCGCCCTTTAAACTTGTCCAATTTTACGGTTTTATTTCGAGCTGGAACTTTATCGTGTCGCCATGTGCAATACCTTCGGCCCGACGCACCTGCAGTTTAAGTGGCAAAAGGTATGCAGCCGATCGGTTGTCCCAAAAGATCGATGTGCGCCACTTGGTCTTGCCAATGGTTACGTTGACCGGCAGCGAACCCCAGCCACGAGCTTTGCCACCGAACTTCTTTTTAATCTCTGTCGACTGCTTGCTCGGCAGCACGACAAAGTGCCACGCGGCAACCGCGCCTGGCCAAAGAGTAACCTTGGCGCGAATCGTAAAAAGATTCTTCATGCACTAAGTATATAAAAGATAAGGCCGCTCAAACGAGCGGCCCGCAGTAGCAGTCTTATTCGCGGCTCGATCAGAGCTTCTCCATGTCTCCGACATGCGTCTGGACCCTCATGCCGCCGCCCTCAGCCTCTGGCCATCCGATGACGTCAGGAAAGTGAGCGTCCACGTACCCGTAACCGTTCACAGAGTGTCGAGAGTGAACCACACCCACAGCTCCTGCAGGAACGGCAACGGACTCGTGAAGGCCACCGTCGAAATTGATCGAGTGGTGAAGCCATTCGTTAGTGAACTCACGGGTCACGCGGAAGCGTGTACCAACATTCGCTTCTTCAGGCGTCATGAACTTGTCTCCAAGCTGGCTGGATTGCCGCTCCACAAAGTAGCATAAGTCGCAGTCTGCGTATAGAAGCTTACAAAAAAGATCGGGGAAGTGCCCAATTTAAAAATGATTAAAAAGAAAACGATACGCGAAAGAAATAAAGACATGGCTCGAACCACGGCTAAAACCGTAGAAAGGCCCAGGGGAGGGCTTCTCCGAGATTCCCATGGGATATACGTCGCAAAAGGTATATTGTGCGACCCTTATACACTCCGGCCGGGCTGTATACTTGAGCTATGTCCCCAACCCCGCATCTGTACCAAAAAAAGATTTTTGCGCTTCTCTCCCCCGCCGAGCGCAAACTTTTTTCTAAAATTAATTCTCCCAAACGTGTACAAGATTATTTAGAAGCACTCCCCCACAATTTTTCAAAATCAACGGGGGAGACCTGTCGTCCAATTAGGCAGATTTTGCAGAATCCTAAAGCGTACTGTTTTGAGGGGGCACTTGTAGGTGCGGCCCTACTCGCCTACCACGGCCGACCGGCACTATTGCTCGACCTGCAAACAATCGAGGATGATGACGATCATGTGGTCGCACTATTTAAAGAAAATAATTTGTGGGGCGCAGTAAGCAAAACAAACAATCCAGTACTGCGGTATCGCGACCCGGTGTACAAGACGGTGCGCGAACTTGCGATGAGTTATTTCCACGAATACTTTTTATATAAAGACGGCCGCAAAACTATGCGCGCATACTCCAAGCCGTTTGATCTAACGAAGTATGATCCGGCGGTTTGGGTAACAGGCAAGGAGAGTGTGGCGTTTATAGCAGAGGAGCTTGATGCGAGCCCTCACTTCCCTGTCGCACCTGTTAAAGTAATAAAAAATTTGCGGGCAGCGACTCCTATAGAAAGAAAAGTTTTAGATTTAGAAAACTATAAAAAGAAGAATTCCTAGTTCTTGCTCTCCTACAAGCGGAGTAAAACAAGTCTGAAGGAATGTAGAGAGGCACGACGGTGCCAAGCTTAAGAAAATTTATCAGCAGGAAATTTTCTGCGTTCCTGAAGACTTCCGTTTTACGGAGCTAGTTTTTGATCCCCTTCCCTCTCTTAAACAAGAAGATACTTACGCCTGAGAAGAAGATGGTAAAGCCAATAAGCACGCTAAAGCAGATCCACAGCGGCACGTCGGTAATCCCAAGGAACCCGTAGCGGAATGCATTAACCATATAGAGTATCGGGTTAAACAGAGAGACCGTCTGCCAAAACGGAGGAAACATCGAGATCGAGAAGAAGATGCCGCCCAGGTATGTTAGAGGGGTCAAAACGAACGTTGGCACGATAGAGATGCCGTCGAAGCCTTTTGCATAGATGCCGTTAATAAGCCCAGCAAATGAAAAGAGTACCGAGGTCAGTATAAACGCGGCGAGGAGCACCAACACATTCGCAATAGCCAGGTGCGTAAAGAAGAGCGAGCAGATAAGCACCAATATGCCGACCATAAGGCCGCGCAGTACGCCGCCTGAGACAAAGCCGGCAATAACTACCCAGTCCGGCGTTGGCGACACCAGTATTTCGTCGACGTTGCGGATCCATTTAGCAAAGTAAAAGGTAGAGACGGTGTTGCTGTACGAGCTCGTGATAACACCCATCATGATAAGGCCCGGCACAATAAACTGCATGTAGGTAAAGCCTTGTATCGGCTCAATCTGCGAACCAATGAACGTGCCAAAGACTATAAAGTAGAGCGAGGTCGTAACTACGGGCGGCAGCAAGGTCTGCGACCATATGCGGATGATGCGCACAAATTCTCTGCGCATCATGGTGTAGTACGAGATCCAAATTCTTTGAGGTGTCATACGTTTAGGCTGAGGCTGCTTCTTTTTCTTCGCCAATAAGCTTTAGGTAAATATCTTCAAGCTTCTCTTCCCCGTGGCGCTCAAGGAGCGACTTCATTGTTTCGTTGATCAATATCTCGCCTTTGTTGATCACCGCTACCGTGCGGCAGAGCTGCTCAGCTTCTTCAAGGTAGTGGGTGGTCAGAATTATCGTCACGCCTTCGGTATTCATCTTGCGCAAGAATCCCCACATGCTGCGGCGCAGCTCTACGTCTACACCGGCGGTCGGCTCGTCCAGTATGAGGAGCTGCGGCTTGTGTATCAGCGCGCGTGCGATCATAAGGCGGCGCTTCATGCCGCCCGAGAGCTTCTGCGAAGGTTCGTTGCGCTTTTCCCACAGACCCAGTTCTTTGAGCAAGGGTTCTGCATTTTTAAGCGCTTCTTTGCGCGGGATGCCATAAAAGCCGGCCTGGTCAACGATAATATCAATAACTTTCGAGAAGATATTAAAGTTAAACTCCTGCGGCACGAGCCCGATAAATGTTTTTGCTTTTGATGCGTCCGTGGTTACGTCGTGGCCAAAAATGCTCGCTTCTCCGCCGGTTTTATACACCAGGTTCGAGAGTATGCCGATAAGTGTGGTCTTCCCTGCCCCGTTGGGGCCGAGCAGGGCAAAAAAGTCGCCTTGAGCAACTTCTAGGTTAATACCCTTAAGCGCTTCGACGCCGCCTTGATATTGTTTTCGCAAATTAGAAACGGAAACTGCTGGAGTCATAACAACTCCAGCAGTTTATCACATTCGCACTTTGTAACAAAACTATTTCATTTTCTTGACTGCCATCCAAACGCCGGCAACGCCGACAAGGACATAGACAACTGCTTCTATCTGGCCGTTGCCAAGAGAGCCAAGAATCATGTGCACGAGGTTCCAGTCCTGGTTACCAGCGAGCCAACCAGCGCCTACGAGGCCCCAGTTAATAGCGCCGACCACGACGAGAAGCCATGCAGCAAAATTAAGAGTCATTGAATTTTTAATGTTTTAGTAGAGAAAACGGTCAAAGTTACACTTCTGTAGTGCGGTTCCGACCATCCCGCTTACACCTAAGTATGGTGAGTGCTAAGCGGGACTGCAATACCACGGTGGGGATAATCCCTTGTTATGGCAAGTACGAGAGCGGGTTTAAGTATGCGTTAATAGGCGCGATAGGAATCATGACCGAGCTCCCGCTTTTGCAGGAGTATTGTTTTAGCGACAAGGCTTCTGATGCATACACTGTAAAGTGCAGGTGCGGCCCGGTGGCGTAGCCGGTGTTGCCGGCAAACCCGATCACTTCGCCCGTAGACACTTCCTGTCCTTTCGAAACACTAATATTTGAGAGGTGCGCATAGAGCGTGGTAAGTCCGTTGGTATGTTTAACTAGAACCCACTTGCCGTACTGGCAGTTTTGCACGGCACCGTGGTTGATCTCGTACACAGTGCCACTAAGCGCAGCACGCACCGGCGTTCCCACGCTCGCCCTAAAGTCGACGCCGTCATGCGTTCCGGACTGGTAGAGTCGTGACGCGTCAACGGTTTTGCCGAACTGCTGGGTCACCACTACGTTGTCCAAGGGCCAGCGCAGTATCCCCTTCTGTGCAGAGGGCACGTGCGACGCGTCGCCCTGCAGTTTAGACGCCAAGTCAAACAGTGCGCGCTCAAAGGCTGCCTGCTCTGCCTGCTTTTGTGCGATCTGTGCCTGATAGGCTGATTCTTTATTCTTGGTCTCTTCAAGCAGTTTGTTTTGCTCGCTGCGGGCAACGGCAAGACCCTTCTTTTCGTTGGCGAGCGTTTGGTTAAGCGCGGCAAGTTCGCGGCGCTTCCCTTCGGCGTCGGTCTTATCTACCTCCAGGTCTACCTTAAGGTTAGACAAATCTTCAATGCGCAGCTGGAGGCTGCTGCGCAGCGACTCAATCGTGTCTGTCTCATCAAATATGCCCGACAGCGACGCGCCTGCAAGCATGCTCAAAACCATGGGACGCTTGTCTATGAGGCTTAGTTCGCGCAAGGACCCCGCTATCTGCTGACGCGCGGTGCCGATACTGCCGCTCGCTTGTGAGATGTCACCTGAGATGGCATTAATTTCCGAATCTTTTGCTTTGATCTGCGCCTCAGTAAGGGTGATGCTCTTAGTAAGCTTCTGGATGTTGAGGTCTATGGACTTAACCGCTGTTTGGAGGGTTTGCTTCTGTGCGTTGGTGGCGTTAAGCTCGCTTTGGAGTTTCTGAATTTCCTCTCTTAGTTTCTGCACCTGGCTGGCGTTGCGGTTTATTTCTGCCTGAATCTCGTCGTTGGTTTGCGCGTGTACTACAAAAGCGGTAGAGGTAAGTGCAAGCAATACTAAAGCCGCCAGAGTGCGAGTGACCATGTGATTCTATTTTAAAGCGCGCGGCTCGCAGCCGCAATGCGGTCAAGCGTAACTGTTTTGCCCAGCGCGCCTGCAAGTGTAAACGGGTCCGGAGATTTTTCCTTACCTGACAAGGCTACGCGCATAGGCCACAGCACACTTGCGCGGCCTACGTCAGTCGCATAGGCAAAGATGGCGTTTTTAACCCCTTCAGCGGTGAACTCTTCATCCCCCAAGGCCCCCAATAGGCCCTCTAGCTGCTTAAAATGCCCTATAACGGCCTCTTTCTCGGCTTTAGCTCCCTGGAGCAGCAGGGCTCCTGGTGGGGTCGAAAAGACGGGGTTAAAGAACTCAAATTCTCCATTCTTAAGAGACTCTAATGCTTCGCCCAAGGTTTGAGCGCGTTCTCTCAACATGGGCGCAGCTTTGGCTAGGTAAGCAGGCACCTCCCCTCCTTTGTGTGCAATAAAGCTCTCAAGGCGCGACAGAAATTCTGCCTCAGACAGACGTTTAAGATGTTCGTGGTTAAACCACTTGAGCTTTACTTCATCAAAGACGCCAGAAGACTTTTGAATGCGCTCAAGCGAAAATGCTTCAATGAGCTCGTTAAGAGTGTAAATCTCCTGATCGTTTTCTGGATGCCAGCCCAAGAGCGCAAGGTAGTTAAGCATCGCTTCGGGTACATATCCTTCGTCGCGGTACTCGGTCAGCGCCTTTGCGCCGCGGCGTTTAGAGAGCTTGGTGCGGTCTGCGCCAAGCACCAGCGGCAGGTGTGCATAGAGCGGCGTAGAGAAGCCGAGCGCCTCCTGGATCAAGATCTGCCGCGGCGTGTTTGAGATATGATCTTCGCCGCGTATGACATGGGTCACCCCCTCATCGTTGTCGTCTACTATTACAGCAAAGTGGAATACCGGCTCGGTGATCGAGCGCGCGATAACAAAGTCGCCCAGGTCGGTGGTGTCTATAGAAATGTCGCCGCGAATCGTGTCTTTAAACGTCACTACTTTTTTTGGATTCTTAAAGCGTATTACTTCAGAGCGGCTCCCCTCCTCCTTCGCCTCCTCTTTTGATATGTAGGCCTTTTCTTCAGCAATCAGCTTTTCTAACAGCTCTTGATAGCGGGACGTGTTGTCGCTCTGGCGGTACATAACGTCCCATTCCAGGCCGAGCCAGTGCAGGCTTTCAATAATATTTTCCTCATACTCTTTTTTAGAGCGGGCGGTGTCGGTGTCTTCTATGCGCACGACAAACTTGCCTCCCGTCTTTTTGGCGAAAAGGTAGGCAAACACAGCGGTGCGGTAATTGCCGCCGTGGAGATAACCGGTTGGGCTGGGGGCAAAGCGCGTAACAACCTCTGACATAGGGAGACTATAGCAGACTTAGCTCT
>CAZXKI010000041.1:0-6684 GCA_964641145.1 uncultured Candidatus Saccharibacteria bacterium
TTCATCTGCAAAAATAATTGCGGGATCATTCACCAACGCACGAGCAATGGCTACACGCTGGATCTGCCCACCGGAGAGTTCGTTACTCTTATGTAGAAAGTGCGATTCTGTGAGACCGGCTGCAGTAAGAGCTTTTTTCGCGCGCGTATCACGTTCTTTATCGTCAATGCCAGCATACACAAGCGGAAGCATCACATTACGCAGCACCGTTGTCCGTGGTAACAGGTTAAATGACTGAAACACAAACCCTATTTTGCCTTTGCGAATATCGGCAAGCTCTTCGTCGGAGAGTTTAGAGACATCCTTGCCATCAAGAAAGTAGGCTCCTGACGTGGGAGTATCGAGGCAACCGAGAATGTGCATGAGTGTCGACTTGCCGCTACCGGAAGGGCCCATAATGGCGACAAACTCTCCGTCTTGGATATCGAATGAAACTCCTTTTAGAGCCTGAAAGCTCGTGTCGCCATGTCCGTACGTCTTTTTGATATCACGAATTTCAATCATACGTTAAAACATACCCGGAGCCCGGAAGCTGTTTCCACCCCCGCCGCTACCTTGACCTGTTGTGGCAGACCCACTTGATGCGGCAGTCGAGGAACGGGTAGTAGTTACTATCTGCTGCCCTTCAGTGAGCCCCGAGAGTATTTCGATATTGGCGTCATCTGAGAGGCCCACTTCTACTGGCGTGGACTGCGGAATACGATCTGACGCTACCCCTTGGCTACCTATCGAGTTTTCTAGCGGAGGATCAAATACTTGTACGTATGAGCTACCGTTTTGAGTTTTGACCGCACTCGCAGGAACAGATAGCACATCAACCCGCATATCAGTTTGTATGGCGGCATTTACAGTCATGCCCGGCTTTATCCGATCGTCCTGAGTATCGAACCCTATCTTCACCGTGTAGGTAACAACACCTTGAGAAACCGCGCCTATAAGGTCAACTTCTACCACCTCGCCCGTAAGCGTAAGATCTTCTATCGCGTCGAATGTAAGGGTTACTTTGTCGCCCATACTTACCTTGGCCGCATCAACTTCGTTGAGAGATATTTCAGCAATCTTCTGGTCGGTGATAAGAGTCGCGACGGCGGCATTAGTGTTAAGCGTGTCGCCTTTTTGTACCTCAACTGACGCAAGCGTTCCTGCAAAAGGCGCCCGCACGGAGTAGTCAGCTAACGCATCTTCTTTTTGCCGCAACGATACTTTGGCTGAACGTAAGTCAAGCACATCGGGTCCATCTTGAAGCTCCTGAAGTGCATCGTACGCATCCTGCACCGTAGTACGCATAGAAGCAAGGCTGTCCAGCGTTGCAGAAGCATCAGTGAGCATGGTACCCGCAAGAGTGTACGCATCGTCCGCATCCCCATCCTCCCCTTCATCGCCGCGAATATAGGTAATAGCATCCTTTGCACTTTTAACCGCTTGCACTAAAAGAAGTGCAGTCTGATGACCTTCTGTCAGAGCAGATTGAATCTTGGCAGGGTCAGTATTGAGATTTATTGTACGAACGGTCTTTTCAAAGTCATTGAGGGCATCTTCTACTGCATACTTAGCATCCTCAGCTTTGATCTGATAGTCTTTTTCCTGCTTTGTACGTGAATAGTTAAGAGACGTAAGATATCCATCTCGGGCAAACAAGCTCTGCAGGTCGGTAAGAGTATCGGAGATTTCGGATGCTGTTTTAGCAAGCGTGGTGCGGGCGCTGATATAGGCGTTTGTAGCTGTTGTTTCTGCTTTTGCTAAATCTGCCGGATCTACGGTAACCAGTTTTTCGTATGAGATTCTCTCAGTTTCTAGATCATATGCCGCATCTCCCGGATCAATCTGGGCAATAAGAGCGCCTGCTGCTAGCTTCTGACCGCTTTTTACAGGCACTGAAGTTACGTCTCCTGACACCTTGCTCACCAGGTCTACTTGGTTAGAAGCGGACACTTGTCCTGTTGCAGAAATAGACGAAATAATAGTCCCCTTTTCGACTGCACCGAGCACATACCTGGTTTCGGCGCTTGTCGAACCCACACTAGCATAGAGCCACCAACCACAGCTCAACACGACAAGCAGCACAAGCACACTCCACACTTTGTGGGCAACTCCCCATGTTTTTGCTGCACTAAAAAAACTAGTAAAACCACTCATAATAAGAGAAACCATATTCATAAAAGCCAGGAATAACCCTGTAGACTTTAATACAACTGGTGGTTCAGCTTTATTTCACCTCACCGATATCAGAGCCACTAGGGGGACTGATACGTTCGAAACCTTGAACCTCCTGAGGGCAATTCCCTTACCCCAAAGGCACGTATAACACCATCTTGCATATCTCCAGCCACAAATATCACATCTCCAATATCGAGGTTTGTAGTAGTGGCGCGCGGATCGTTTGCAGGAAGTAGCACAGTGAACGTTGTAGTTCCCTCGCGTGTATCTTTGACCGTGAGCATATTGCCTTCAATTGCAGTAATGGTGCATTTGCACACCCCACTTCCTGGAGGTGGCGGGAGGTGCGCACGATCATAAAAGCGACCTAGCGGAGATGGTAAGCCGTGGCCACGCATTTCATATAACTGGTCGTTAAGTGGAGTGCCGCGGTCTATAACAAACCCTGCCGCAGTGGTAGCAACTACTAATCCTGCAAGTAGATAGAGTACGGGCACCTGGTACCCGAAGCGAAATTTGCGAAGCAACCATTGCAACAGCACAATAAGTCCAATGTCGACCATCAACAGCGACCAAGGAAAAAACATAATAAATGCCCAGAAGCCGCGAGGTCCGAAACTAAGCAGTGAGTCGTGCCCGCCAATACGAATGCTAAATAAAATAAAATTTAAGATAGCTATCGACACCACTAGGGCGGCAAGCGCTACCGCCGCTAAGGCGAGCATCTTGAGCGTAAAGTAAAATTTAGGGCGCATGGCAAGTTGCCCCGAACGGATGTCGCGAAGCAGTTGGTCCTTAATGCTTGGAGTTTTTTCGTGTTCGGTCATATCTTTTCTTTAATGGTTTCTTTGAGTGCTTGCTTTGCGCGACTGAGCCTAATGCCGACAGTTCCTGTGGGAATCTGCAAAATATCCGCAATATCTTTGTAGGACATTTCTTCAAAATAGTGTAGCACTAGGACTTCGCGATACTTAGAAGGCAGCGTTTCAAGCCCGCGGTCTATCAATGCTCGCATGTCTTTTTGCTCGCGCTCAAATGCTGCTGGGTCTTCGTACGCTGGATGCGAAATAAGGGTATCAAAGTCGATAGCTATTGGTCGGTGTTCGTTCTTTCGAAGCGCATTCACAAACGCATTGTGACAGATACGATATATCCAGGGGCTTAATCGCTGTGACGTATCAAAACTCTGAATATTTTGATATACGCTCACGAACACATCTTGCACAATATCTACAATGTCCTCTTTCCCCGACAAGAACTTCCTGCCATAGCGCAACAACTTCTGCTCATATCGGTCGACTAAAACACCAAAGACTTCGATGTCCCCTTCTTGTACCTTCTTTGCGATCTCTTCATCGCTTAGCCGTGAACCTAAAGTGTCCACTACTCTATAGTACACGTTCTCCTTCAGTATTATTTCATGCACAAAGGCCCCGGTTTGGGGGCCCTAGTACATTGGGAACTTGATTTTGGAGACTACTGGGCTTTCGGAGCTGCCGGCAGGTCGTCCATAATGCTTGTAGCCGTAACCGAGGTGCCAGACACCGTGCCCTGGACGCCGATAGTGTCGCCGACTGTTACGTCAGAAAGAGAACCGGTGACCATTTTTTGTACGGTGGCAGAGCCTGCATTAACGGTATAGCTGGTACCGTCTTTGCCCGTAATGGTAATAGTCGAGCCGTTAACTGCCGAGACCGTACCCGTGACTCCCGGGCCACGCCCATGATCGCCACGACCCATACCTTTAAAGTCCGTACCTTTAAAACCTCCACCTTCTATGATCTCTGTTGCAACAACAGAGGTACCCGAGACTGTACCGCGAACACCAACCTGGTCGCCTACCGCAAGGTCAGAAAGCGCACCCGTGGTTGGAGCACTGCCTTCGGTAACTGTTTTAACTGCTGCATTACTTGCGTCTACTGTGTATGTAGTACCATCCTTGCCTGTAAGCATAATGGTGGAGCCGCTAATACTTGCAATTGCGCCATCAACATGAGGACCTCTGTTAAACATGCCTCGCTCAACACCTGTATTGGTAGTGGTTTGCGCTCCTACCAACGAGGTGTATCCTGCGAGCGCCCCGCCGCCCAACATGACTACTGCAGCGAGAGGAATACCTATTAATTTATTTACTTTCTTCATACTCTTAAAATGTTTACTAACTAATAAGTGCCTGTGCCATGGCGGAGAGGTTCTTAGTTTCCTCTCCTATTAGTTAATACACGTGTAAAAAGAAGATTATTTCATCTCTTGAGTTAATAGTCTGCAAACACCTATGTACTTAACCGTATAACAAGTACTTGCCTGTTAGGACTTCTTAGTGGACCCAACCGGGATCGAACCGGTCACCTCCTCATTGCAAATGAGGCGCTCTACCAAATGAGCTATGGGCCCAAGAGAGGAACAGAATAAATGCTAGCATTTATTCTTTCGGAACGCAGGGCCTATATCGGAGATATGGGGCCCAAATACGAACAGGAACGGCCTTATTTAATCATTATTTCTCCAATTCGTCTATCTTGGCCGCAACGATGAAGTCGTTCTCCGAAAGCCCTTCTATAGCATGGGTGGTGAGCTCTATTGCCACCCTCCCCCAGCCAATATTCAAGTCCGGATGATGCCCTTCTGCCTCAGCAATCTCGCCCACCTTGTTGGCAAAGGCCATAGCCTCGGCAAAGTCCTTAAACTGGAACTCACGCACCAATAAATGCGCGTCGTCTATCACCATCCAGTCAGGGTTGAGCTGCTGCAGCAGTTCTTGTGCTTGCGCCGGGTTAAAGGGGGCAATACCACCCTCGCACGGTATGCATTTCTTTTTGGCTAGGTTACTCATCGCGGATTGCGCGCCAAGTGTATCACATGGTCGGCAAAGTCAGAGATCTTGCTGCCCACGGCCCGCAAGGCTTTAGGCATCAGAGACTCTTCGGTCATCCCTACTGCAGAAGCGTTATTAACCTCAAGGAAGTATATCCCCCGACGCGAGAGAATAAAGTCGCTGCGTGAATAGTGGACAAGACCCAGACCCTCGTGCACTGCTTTGGCGATGCGTTCAAGCTCAAGCTTTTCCCCTTCGGTAAAGTGGCCGGGCACACGCTCGATAGTTGCCCCGCTGTACTTAGCGTCATAGCTAAAGAACTTGTGCTCGCGAGGTGGAATGATCTCCACAGGCAAGAGCGCATACGCACGCTGGTCTCTAAAATGATCTATTACCCCCACGGTTGCCTCGCGGCCGCGGATATATTCCTCAACCAAAATCTGCGGCGATACAGCAAAAGCGCGTTCAAGCCCCGTCAAAAGTGAGTAGTAGTCTTCTGCCACGGTCATACCTACCGACGAGCCGCCAACAACCGGCTTGACCATCATCGGCATCGGCAGCTTGCGGAATATTCTGAATGCCAGCTCCTCAAAGTCGGCAGGCCCGCCGCTCGGATAGTTAATAACCCGGCCCTGCGGCACCTTAACACCAAGTTTTGCGACCGCGTCTTTGGTTAAGTGCTTGTTAAAAACAAGTTTAGAGACGTTAGAGTCAGAGCCGGTATAGGGGATATTAATAGCATCAAGGACGCGATGCAGCTCGCCGTCTTCGCCATACTCGCCATGGATTTTGTTAAACACAACGTCTACGCCACGCAGCGCGCGCTCAGGGGTAACCGGGGCTCCAAATGAGTGCCACTGCCCGCTTTTGTCTATAAAAATATCGCGCGGGTCATACTTGTCACGATCGAGCGCAGCCAAAATAGACGCGCCGCTTTTAAGCGACACCTCATACTCGCTCGATGGCCCACCGCGAAGAACGCCGACAACCGTTCGCATGCGATTATTGTACCACCCGTTTTTAGCGAATCGTTGGTTCTGTCCAACCTTGGTTAGTTAAATTTTTGCGCGTAGTGCTGCGGTTGTAGCCAATAGCAAAGCGATGTGCCTCGGCGTTAGCAAGCAAGATATCGCGTTCACGGCCCTTAATAAGCTCGCGGTCGCCGCGGATATCGCGCGGGCGGTGCTTCTCGTCTTTAACGACGCCCACGATTGGTATCTGTATGCCATAAGAATCTAGCACCGCTTGTGCCGCGTTAATCTGCGCAGTAGAGCCATCAACCGCGATAATGCGCGGCATTGGCCACTCGTCGTGCCCCAAACGGCGGGTCAAAATTTCTTTAAGCCCTGCAACGTCGTCGCCACCTTTAGCGGCGCGGATCCTAAACTTGCGATACTCGCTGCGCTGGGCAACTCCTTCTTCAACCACCGTCATCACACCCACATTGCCGCTACCTCCTAGGTGCGCTACATCGTAGGCCTCGATACGGTTGGTCGAGAGGGCGATCTTGGGCGAACGGTATTCTTCTTTAATAAGCGAAATGTCCTGAATATGATTCAGGGCAAACATCTGGCTGCGCAGGCGCGATGCCTCTTCAAACTGTTCTTCTTTAGCAGCAGCCTTCATCTCACGCTCGAGCTCTTTGATAAGCTGTTTCTTCTTGCCCTGGAACAGCAGAGCAATGTGGCGGATTATCGTGCGATACTCGGTTT
>CAZXKI010000042.1:0-2724 GCA_964641145.1 uncultured Candidatus Saccharibacteria bacterium
AAATAATGCGAAGTAAGAGACTAGCGAATGCACCGGTAGGCGGGTCTGTGCGATGCGTGCGCCGATAAAGATTGCAATAAGCGTGAGAGCGAGGACCGTAAAGACCAAAAAGGTCACCATGCTTGTGTCCATATAAAACCAGTCAAACGTTGGCAGGCCTGGGAGCTGTGGCGGGATGCCGGTAAACCACATATCGAGCGCATTGGTAACAGCCGATGAGGTAAAGCTGTACACCATAAAGACTGCCGAGTAGATGCCTGCCAAAAATGCTGCAAAGCCGAGCGGCAGTGCCAAGAAGCCTAGATGGCCGAACTTCGGGTTAAAGAACATGTATGAGTAGTCTCGCGCGTTCTCGAGGAAGCCGCGTGACCAGCGGATACGCTGGCGCACCAGTGCGCCAAGGCTGGTAGGTACTTTGGTCGAGACAATGGCGGTGTGGGCGTTGGCAATGCGCAAACCGTTGGCATGCATTCTAAACGCCATTTCCATGTCTTCGGTATGGTGCGCTCTGCGGAACGTGCCGATTTTAGTAAACACTTCGCGCTTGTAGATCGAGAACGGACCCGGGAGCACGGTGAGGGCAGAGAGGTTGTCGAACATCTTGCGGCAGAAGACGCCAAACACATACTCAACCGCCTGCATGAGTTCAAGCAGGTTTTTTGGATGATGTACGCGCTTGGCTGGTGTTACAGCCATAATTTCAGGCTCTTGCTCAAAGCGCTTAATGACCTCAAGGAGTGCGTCTGGCGCCACAAACGAGTCGGCGTCGAGACAGCCTACGAGTTCGCTGTCAGAGTTTGCGATACCGAAGTTAAGGGCGGAATATTTGCTGCCCTCGTTTTTTTTCCTCAAGATTCTTACCTGTGGTTCGTGCGCGAACTTCTGTGCAGCCTCATAGGTGTCATCGGTTGAGCCGTCGTCGATAATCAAAATAGAAAGGCGGTCTTTTGGGTACTCGAGAGCAAGTAGGGACTTTACGGTTGCACCCAGGGTGTTACCTTTGTTCCAGCACGGCACCAAAATGGTAGTGGTGGGGTAGGAAAGCGGCTTAGAGGCCGTCTTTTTGCCAGGTTTGTTCTCAAGGAAGGAAATAAGCAAAAAAACCTCGAAAAAGAGGCCCAAAAAGAGGGTGGCGTACACGCCGATAGCCCCGATGTCCATGAGCAGCAGTATAGCATTTTAGGCCATAAAACTCTATACTAGCTTCATATTTATGGCCGATACGCCTCGTGGACATGTGCACCCTATTTCCTCGCTGATTCGCGAGGCTCATGCCATTTTTAGCAAGATGGGTTTTACCTTGGCAGAGGGCCCCTTGGTAGAGACCGAGTGGTACAACTTTGACGCGCTTAATGTGCCCAAGGATCACCCGGCTCGTGACATGCAGGACACGTTCTTTATCAAAGACGAGCCGGGCATGGTATTGCGCACCCACACCTCCAACGTGCAAGGTCGCTACATGGAAGAGCAGATTAAAAAAGGCGTCATGCCGCCGTACCGTGTGATTGTCCCGGGTAAAGTATTCCGTAACGAGGCGACCGACATGACGCACGAAGCAGAATTCTCTCAGCTTGAAGGTCTTGCGGTAGGCAAAGACGTAACACTTGCGCATCTTAAAGGCACATTGGAACAATTTTTTAAAGAGTTGTTTAAGGGTGCACAAGTTGAGGTGCGCTTTCGCCCAAGCTTTTTCCCGTTTGTTGAGCCTGGAGTAGAAGTTGATATGCGTTTGGTGGGCGACAATGTGCCCGAGAAGCTTAAAGATAAATGGATCGAAATGATGGGTGCCGGCATGGTGCACCCGAACGTTTTGAAAAATGCAGGGTTGAATCCAGATGAATATCAGGGCTTTGCCTTTGGTATGGGACTCGACCGCTTGGCAATGCTTCGCTGGGGCATCGACGACGTGCGTTTGATGCACTCGGCCGACCTGCGCTTCATCAATCAATTCTAATTTTCTATGTTGATTTCTCGCCACTGGCTTTCAAAATTCTTCGACGCCGAACTGCCGAGCGCAGAAACTCTTTCTGATGCCTTAACGTTCCACGCGTTTGAGATCGACGGTATTACGAAGGTGGGTGACGACTCGGTGTTGGATGTCAAAGTTACACCAAACCGCGGCCACGATTGTTTGGGCTATCGCGGTATTGCTAAAGAAATCTCGGCAATTCTTAAACTCCCGCTTACTCACGACCCGCTCGCACAAAAGCCCGACCTCTCACTTAGGGCGCTACAGGTAGAGGTGCATATCGGCGAGCCTGCGCTTTGTCCGCGCTACATCGCCGGAGTTATCGAGGGTGTAAAAGTAGGCCCAAGCCCCGAGTGGCTTAAGCGTAATTTGGAAGTAATGGGCCAACGCTCTATCAACAACGTGGTGGATGCGACCAACTTTGTGATGTTTAACCTTGGCCAGCCTCTACATGCTTTTGATGCCAAACAGCTTATGGCTCGCGATGGCAAGTACGCTATTTCTGTGCGCCGCGCTCGCTCGGGTGAACAGCTTTTGGCGCTTGATCAGAAAGAATACACACTTGCAGACTCGATGCTCGCTATTGTGGACGCTAATGCCGATGCACCTATTGGGGTTGCAGGAGTAAAAGGCGGCCAGCCAGCAGGGATTAGTGAAGCCACTACAACTATCATTCTCGAGTCAGCAAACTTTAACGGTGTGTCAGTACGCCGCACAGCTCAGGGGTTGAAGTTGCGCACCGATGCCTCGGCACG
>CAZXKI010000042.1:2734-6529 GCA_964641145.1 uncultured Candidatus Saccharibacteria bacterium
AGGGTATCAGCCCCGAGCTTGCGGCCTACGGCATGCGCGCTGCTGCAGACCTTATTCTTAAGCTCGCAGGAGGCGAATTAAAAGGCTTTGTTGACGCCTATCCAGAGCCACAAAAAGAGTCCCATGTCTCTGTGTCGCTTGCAAAAGTAAACTCGGTGCTCGGGGCACAGCTCACCTTGGCAGATGTTGCGGATACGTTTGCCCGCCTTGGCTTTACGTACAAAGAAGAGGGTGGAGTGTTTGAAGTGGTGGTGCCGTTTGAGCGCCTCGACCTTACTATTGCCGAAGATTTGGTAGAAGAGGTGGGGCGGATTGTTGGCTATGACAAAGTGCCTGCAACGCTGCTCCCAGCTGCAGGCGCACCTGAGCAGAATAAGAACTTTGATGCTGCCGAGCATGTTCGGGAAGCCTTGGTACAGCAAGGATATTCAGAAGTCTTTACGAGCGTATTTGCCGACAAGGGAGAACGTGCGGTGTTAAACAAGGTTGACTCGGTTCGGCCGTATTTGCGTGCAAGTCTGGTGCCAGGGTTAACGGACGCACTTGAGAAGAACAAACAAAACCGCGAACTTTTGGGACTTAAAGAAGTAAAACTATTTGAAATTGGTACGGTATGGAAAGGCGGTAAAGAAATAACCATGCTTGGCACCGTGACAGAAAAACAGAAGGCGAGCGAGAAAGAGCTTGAGGTTGCTGATATTCCCGCAGAAAGCCTGCCGCTCTCAACAACCGAGCGCTACAAAGCATTCTCGCGCTATCCGTATATCGTTCGCGATATTGCCATGTGGACTCCTCAAGGCACGAACGAGCAGGGCGTGCTTGAACTGATTAAAAAAGAGGCGGGGGAGCTAGTTCAAAACATCTGGCTCTTTGACCGATTTGAAAAGGAGGGGAAAGTCTCACTCGCCTATCGCATAATCTTTCAGTCGTTTGATCGTACCCTTACTGAAGGGGAGGCAAATGCTGCGATGGAAAAAGTTTCTGCGCTGCTTAAAGGTAAAGGTTTCGAGATCCGTTAAATAAAAAGAATGCCGCCGCGCAAACAGCGCGGCGGTCACAGGTTCGGAGATCACGCGCAGATCTGCCAGAACTGCACTGCCTCGGTAAACGGCATTTCCAAGAAACCGTTTCTTGGGTAGCCGCCGCGGTCCCTGACCCATTGGTCAATGTCAGGACTTTGGTCGGGGATAAATCGGCTGAGCGGCCGATATTCTCCCAGACGCGCGTATTTCTCGGGCGCATCGAGCCAGTCGGTTAAGAGTGGGGCGATGTCGCTTAGTCCAACCTGAAACCCAGCCCAAACGTAGTTGGTGCCAAGATGGAAGTGGAACTCGGCGAAGGGCAGAATGCAGACGTTCTCTCTGGCGTGGTCTGCAAATATCGCACACGCAGATATGCAGGGGCCGATTATTCTTGCCGGCCACGCATTTCCCTTTACCTCCTCGGCTGCGGCCTTGAAGACGTCTACGTCGCCGCCAGGGCTGTAGTAGATGTCGCACGACTCTTTCGTGCAAGGGTGCTTAAACGCCATCTCGAACGCGGTGCGAGATGTAACTGTATCTTTCTTGGGATAGTGGGTCTGAGGGTTGTGCAGACCCGAGGAGATACTAAACCCTGCCGCAGCGGCCAGGAGCACTATATGAAGCAACTTCACTTCGACCTCCTTTCTTTGGGTCGCAAGGTTGGGGTTACGTCTGGCGCAACGGTACCACTTTACCTATATTTTGCAATGATTTTTCCCCATCAGCTGGCTTCCAAAACCCTCTAAAATTTGCTATACTTACATCAAGGTTCAGGCGAGCCTGTATCGAACTCAATGGCTGATAAGAAAGAGAAAAAAGGCTCGTATAGCGCAGATTCAATCACCGTACTCGAAGGCCTCGAGGCGGTACGGCGCCGTCCGGGCATGTATATCGGCACCACCGGTCCCGATGGTCTCCACCACCTTATCTGGGAGGTGTTCGACAACTCACGTGACGAAGCGATGGGCGGCTTTGCCGATGATATTGAAGTAGTGGTACTTCCTGGCAATATCATTCGTGTTGCAGACAACGGCCGCGGCATTCCGGTAGACATTCACAAACAAACCAAAGTATCTGCGCTTGAAACCGTGATGACCACGCTTCACGCGGGCGGCAAGTTCGGCGGCGACGGCTACAAAGTATCCGGCGGTCTCCACGGCGTGGGTGTGTCGGTAGTAAACGCACTTGCCGAGTGGATGCGCACTGAGGTGCATCGCGACGGTGCGTCGCATGTGCAGGAGTATGTGCGCGGCAAAAAGAAGGCTGCGGTTAAGAAGGTGGGTTCGTCAAAAGCGCACGGCACCGTACAAACCTACTTTGCCGATGCAGAGATCTTTACCAAAATTGAGTACGACTTCGACAAGATAGTCTCGCACTTGCGCGAGCAGGCCTACTTGGTTAAGGGTTTGCGTATCACCATTATCGACGCGCGCGAAAGCGGCATTAAGTTTACCGATGTTGGCAAAGAGCTCTATATTCGCGACTACCTTACCAACAGTCCGTCACAAACCTTTTATTTCGAAGGCGGTCTGCGTTCGCTTATTTCTTTCTACAACCGTTACCAGAAGCCAATCCATAAGAACATCTTTCATATTGAGAAAGAAGTTGACGATGTTGCGGTGGAGATCGCGCTCCAGTATGTAGACGACATTACGCCGCGCGTTCTTGCCTTTGCAAACAATATTTACAATGCCGAAGGTGGTACCCACGTAACGGGCTTTCGCACAGCGCTTACCCGCACGCTCAACTCATACGCTAAAGGCGGTGGCGGCAAAGAAAGCGAAGAAAACTTTACCGGAGAAGACGTGCTCGAGGGTTTAACCGCAGTTGTGTCGGTTAAGATGCGCGAGATTCAGTTTGAAGGCCAGACTAAGGGCAAGCTGGGTTCAGTAGAAGCACGCGGCGCTACCGAAACAGTATTTGCAGAAGCGTTCAATGTCTTTCTTGAGGAAAATCCTGAAGACGCGCGCGCAATCATCGGCAAGGCAACACTCGCGCTCAAGGCCCGCAAGGCGGCTAAAGCAGCTAAAGACTCTGTCTTGCGCAAAGGCGCTATGGAGGGCTTCGGCCTCCCAGGCAAACTCGCAGACTGTCAGGCTAAAGACCCTGCAGAATCAGAGCTCTTTATTGTAGAGGGAGACTCGGCAGGCGGCTCAGCCAAGCAGGGGCGCGATCGTCGCACTCAGGCAATCCTTCCGCTGCGCGGCAAAATCCTCAACGTTGAGCGCGCCCGCTTGGACAAGATGCTGGCCTCACAGTCGGTTAAGGATCTTATTCTTGGTCTCGGCACTGCTATTGGCGACATATTTGATATCCAAAAGCTTCGCTATCACAAAGTGATTATCGCAACCGATGCCGACGTGGACGGCGCACACATCCGCACGCTCTTGCTCACGCTGTTCTACCGTCACTTTAAGCCGGTTATCGAGGGCGGGTATGTATACATCGCTCAGCCGCCGCTTTATAAAATCAAAAAAGGAAAAGAGGTTACCTACGCCTACTCTGACGAAGAGAAGAATAAAATAATAGGCAAAGCAGAAGTGATTGAAGATACTGAAGAGGGGGAGACTGAGCTGACAGAAGCCGAGGAGGCCGAAGAAGCGCAGAAGAAGGCCAACAAATTCCACATTCAGCGCTACAAGGGTCTTGGAGAAATGAATCCAGAAGAGCTGTACGAAACCACCATGGACGCTACCAAGCGCGTGCTTAAGCAGGTAACGATTGAAGACGCGCAAGACGCCGACAAAGTATTCGACATCTTGATGGGCGAGGA
>CAZXKI010000043.1:0-6516 GCA_964641145.1 uncultured Candidatus Saccharibacteria bacterium
TTCCAGGTCGTCGATTCGGACAGTCCTGCCCTTCTCGAGCTTGAAGCCAAGAGGCTTCTTGGTGAGGTCGTCGATAGTGGCGTAACTCTTGCCGTCGACTGGCTGTGCAAGCTTCACGAGAGCACAGGAATTTTCGCAGCCGATCGTGTCGATGGTGCCTTCGTACCGGTGGTTCGGTGGCAAAACTGCCGCCATTGCGTTGCCGATCATAGACATGGAACTTTCCTCCTGCTGTCAGTCTCCTCCAACCTTACTGTACACCTACGCTTCATGAACACAACAGATAGTCTGGGACTATCTCCCTACTGTGACGGCTTGCTTACAGTGGCGTTACCGTAAGAAGTAATTAGGTATGTAATTGAAAGACAAAGATTGCATAGTGAAGAACAAAAACAGCTTCTTCTTTGGTTGGCGCTCGCCCTGTGCCGCTTGTATGATGACCTCTGATGGGTATAAAGTTTTCAGCAAGTTTGGTAAGGTAATTTTTTGCGTTCAATAAGGAATCTCCATGAAAGGAGAGGGGCTTAGGGTTAGTTTCGAAAGCTTTTACGAATTTCCCAAGTGAAGGCATACTATCTGCTGGAAAATACTTTTGTTTAAATAAGCCTTCCAATGCGTCTACTGCCTTGTTTACTGTTTTTTCGTAGTCAGGATTTTTTGAATAGCAACTATGCCACGCCTGCCGCAGTAGCTCGTTTGCATCTAGAATTTTGTGAGAGGATTCCCTTACCACCTCTGGCACTCTTTCAACTATGTCAGATACGCCGCGGTCATAGTTTTTCGGGTCGTTACTCATAAACATTACTGCATAGGCTGAACCGCCTGTCGCAAGAATATGTTCTAGGTTACGCGCCTCAGGTGTTAACGCATAATTTTGTAAACAAAGGGCCAGCATGTTTACAGTCCTTTCTGGATCTGCAAGGACGAACCCCAAGAATTCATTGCTGTCTCTTGGAAAACGCTCACGAAATCGTAGATCAAGTTCATTTAAGAAGTCATGATCTATCGGATTGTAGCTATTGTGAGTCCAGATTCCCCCATTCTTCAGCACTTCAGCTGTCCATGAAGCGATAGGTAACTGCAGATAGCTAGGAAAATCACGGATGAGCTCAGTGTTATCGAATACATATTTTGATGTAACAGGCTTGAATCTCATAGTTTGGATGAGGGGAATATAAGCACAATGATTTTCCTTCCCGCCTCTATTTATCCGTACTCAAAAGGGTGTCGATGCGGTTGAGGTCGCGCGGGAAGAGCGTTGCCTCTTTGACGTTCGGGAGGTTCAACATGCGGGCGGTCATGCGCTCAAGACCGGTCGAGCAGCCGCCATGCGGAGGCATGCCGGTTTTAAAGGCTTCGAGGTAAAAGCTAAACTTCTCCGGGTCTAGGCCTTTTGCTTTAATGCGTTCAACAAGATCGTCGTGGTTGTGTACGCGCTGGCCGCCCGAGTTGATCTCGAGCCCGCGGAACAGGAGGTCAAAGTACTTGGTGTAGCCTTTGTCGCCCTCGTCTTCATAGGTATAGAACGGGCGTTTGCTTAGCGGGAAGTGCGTTACAAACACAAAGTCGCTGTTGTGCTCTTTCTTTGCCCACTCCCACAACTTCTTCTCGTGCTCTGGCTCAAGGTCCGGCTCGTCGTACGAGACGCCAAGGATCTTTTGCGCCTCGCGGAGCTTAAGTGCCGGGATCTTCTCCGGCACGAGCGGCTTCTCGGTGCCAAACTTGGCAAAGACATCTCCATGCTTTTCGGCTACGGCATTAACCATGTGCTTAATAGCCGTCTCGAGCATGTTCATCACATCGGTGTGGTCTTTTATAAACGCCATTTCAAAGTCCATACATACCGCCTCGCTTAGGTGGCGGGTGGTTGCGTGCTTCTCTCCCCTAAAGATCTTTGCAACGGTAAAGGCACGCTCAAAGACGCCTGCAAGCATCTGCTTGTAGAGCTGTGGCGACGTAGCAAGAAAAGCTTTTTGATCGTAGTAGTAATCAACTTTAAAAGCTGCTGCGCCGCCCTCGGCATCGCCGCCTACGAGTGATGGCGACTGAAACTCGGTAAAGTCGTTCTGGCGCATTGCCTCGCGAAAGGCTGCCGCAATAGTGGCCTGTACTTTAAAAATATCTTTAGAGCGCTCGCTGCGGAGCGTAAACGGCAGGTGGTCCAGGTAGGTGTCCAAGTTAAGCTCGGTCCCGAGCTCAAACGGCACCTCGGCTTTAGAAAGTATGGTGAGGGTGTGGACCTCAAGCTCAATGTCGCCGTTTTGTACGCCAGCATTAACATTCTTCTCTGGGCGTTTATTAACCGTGCCTTCTACGCTAATCACATACTCAGCACGAGTTTCTTTGGCGGCTTCTATTGCCTCTGACTTAGGGAGTACTACGCCTTGTACAGAGCCTGAGCGGTCGCGGAAGTCAAAAAAAACCATCTTCCCCTGGTCGCGCCGCACTGAAACAGAGCCTTGTATCAAGACCCGCTCCCCTACCTTGCCACCCAAATCTTTAATTAACGTCCGGTCCATATCTAAATTTTCTTTAGTGTAACAGAAAAACCTTTACGGTGTCGCGTTTAATGAACTTGACTAAATGCGTGAATTTGTTATATAATATTTGTTGTATAGTTCACCCAAATTGAGAAATGGGAGCCTCCTCCATGAACACAGTAGCAGCTAACAGTTCCCGTGTTGGTGCGAGATATCGCACCTTTGTGGCTGTGGTGGTCGCAGTGGTCGTCTTCATCGTCCTCGTGCTCAGATGGGCAACATACGGCCCGTATCATAACCCTCAGCCTATAGAAAGTGCTGCGGTGTACGGTCAGCTGGTTCATCTGGAGCTCAAAGCAATATCTAATGGCAACCAGGAGGCCGAGATGATTCTGGGCAACGGGGATGCCGGGGTTCGCGGCGGCGATGAATTTGACGTCACGATACCCGAGGAACTAGTGCCACAGGCCGAAGAGTATCTGAAGAGTGGCGTCAGCGTGGTCGTCCGCTACTACTCCCCATGGTACTACTGGCGTTCTGAATCCGAGTGGGGAAACATCGCCACCTCCATCGAGCCGGCGAAATAGCCGTCAATACGAGAAAGCCGCCCATTGGGCCGCAACTCGGTTGGCGGTTTTCTTTTTTAAATACTTACACCAACTTTATTACGCACGTCAGTCATTTTTGCAGCTGCGATTGCCCGAGCCTTGGCAGCACCTTGCTCCAAAACACCGCGCACCTCTGCCTCTCCTATAGCTTCGTACTTGGCACGCATGGGGGCAACTACAGCTTCAATATCAGCAATCAGCGCTTCTTTAAGTGCCTTGTAACTACCCTTATTAGTTTCATATATTGGGCCGAGCTCACTCTCAGATTTAAAGAGTTTGTGGATCTGATAGACATTCTCTGGCCGCTCGCCTGACGAGTCGGTAACAATGCTCATCACTGCTTTAGCAATTTCGTCCTTCGATGCAAAGAGCGGGATCGTATTCTTGTAGCTCTTGCTCATCTTTTGGCCATCAATGCCGGGCACGGTCGCCACTGTTTCCAAAATCTTAGCCTCAGGCTCTTTAAAGGTCTGACCGTAGGCGTTGTTGAACTTATTCGCCGCCTCACGCGCATACTCGACGTGCTGTTGCTGGTCTTTGCCCACTGGCACCACCTCGGTTTCGTAGAGCAGGATATCTGCCGCCATAAGCATCGGATAGTTAAAGAGACCCGCGTTTGCCTCGAGCCCTTTAGCCACTTTGTCTTTGTAGGCATGTGATAGCTCAAGAAACGGCACCGTTACCAAGCACTCAAATATCCACGCTAGTTCTGTATGCTCTTGAATATCAGACTGTTTAAAAATAACTGCTTTCTCTGGATCTACCCCGGCTGCCAAATACGCTCTGACAATTTCGAAAATATTTTCACGCAGCGCCTTCGGGTCTTTAAGGCTAGTTAGCGAGTGATAGTCCGCAACCATCAAAAAACTTTCGTAGTCTTGGTACGTGTCGGCAAAGGGTTTAAGCGCACCAAAGTAGTTGCCAATATGCAGCTGGCCGCTTGGTTGGAGCCCCGTCAAAAGACGCTTCATGAACTACATACTAGCAGAAAAAATTTTAAACCAAAGGAAATTGGATACTTGCTTTTAATAATATTTTATGATGTAATTAAATTAAGTTAATCTGTTCATTCAAGCAAGGAGCAAGAAAGATGACCACGTATCCGGTAGAGAGGTTGGCCATTGAGTTAGAAAGGCGCGGGGTAAGGGTAACCGAGTGGAACGATGGCTCCACCCTCAAGACACGAATCAGGCCATGGATAACTTTTCACGCTAATGACGTTCATCTGGTCGGAAAGATCCTGATTGGTGCGGATATTGAATACGATCGCGAGTGGATCATTCGGCCGTTGAACCCGCCTTCCCATTTTCAACTCACTCCCTGGTTTGCCTTCGGTACGCTCCCGCTTATGCACTACAACGCAGGGTTGATTGCCGAGGCGATCAGCAAGCTTCCCAAGTAAGCTCGATCACCAAATGCTCAGAGGGTCCGGATTTCTCCGGACCCTCTCTTTTTATATCCCTTCCTCTCTTAGTTTTTCTACCAAGTTTTTGGCATTGCGGGAGAGTTTGTTGGGCAGGGTGATTTTTACCCGGACCAAGAGGTCGCCGCGGCGGCCCTTGCCCTGCGGCACGCCCCTGCCGCGCACATGTAGTACCTCGCCATGCGATACGCCCTGTGGTACCGAAACTTTTTCCTCGCCCTCGAGTGTTTGGAGCGTGTACTCTGCGCCCAAGAGTGCATCAGAAAGTTTGACCGAGAGCTCAGTTACAAGATTGACCCCCTCTTTCTTGTAGCGCGGGTCTGGAGTTACATGGATCTTTACGTAGAGGTCGCCAGACTGTCCGCCAGAGACTGCTTCGCCAGCGCCGGTGAGGCGGATCATCTCGCCGCCCTCAATACCAGCCGGCACCGTGATCTCGATCTCCTCCTGCTTTTTATACACACCGTCGCCACGGCAGGTCGGACACTTTTCTTTAGGCACTTTGCCAGAGCCGCGGCAGTAGCGACACTGCTGAACCATGGTGATAGCGCCAAAGAATGACTGCGTCGTCTCGTGCACCTTGCCGGCGCCATTGCAGTGGGTGCAGGTTATGAGCTCGCTCTTAGGAGCGGCACCAGAGCCTTTGCAGGTCTCACATTGAGCTGTTTTAGCAAGTAATACAGTGCGTTTGGTGCCAAACACCGAGTCTTTAAAGCTGATCTCAAGGTCGATAGAGATATCGCGTCCGCGGCGGGCACGAGTACCCTGCGCGTTGCCGCTAAAGAAGTCACTAAACACATCGCTAAAGTCAAAACCGAACCCGTTTTGGAATGCATCTTGAAACTGCGAGAAGTCAAAATTGCTCCCCTGTCCGCCAAAGCCGGCACCTGGGCCGCCTGCACCGCCCCCAAACACGCGTCCATAGCTGTCATACTCGGCGCGCTTTTTGTCGTCACCAAGAACAGAGTACGCTTCTGAAACTTCTTTAAACTTTTCTGCATCACCCTCCTTCTTGTCCGGGTGATATTTGTGCGCGAGTTTATGAAATGCTTTTTTGATCTCGTCCTTGCTCGCTCCTTTTTGTACCCCTAATACTTCGTAATAGTCTCGTTTAGTAGCCATAGTTCGTTGTTCATCAGTCTATCAGAAATGCGGGGTGTGTAAACCCCGCATACTGAATTCTTCACCCCTATTTTTGCTCACCTTCGCCCGGGTTTGCCCCGCTCTCCGGCGGCGTTTGCTCTCCCTGCGCTCCGCCTGCTTTTTGCACGGCTTCGTACACCTTAGACAGCTCTTTAGAGAGGTCTTCGGTCGCAGCTTTTATCTTTGCAGTGTCATCGCTCCCCTTTACTGCCTCGAGTGCAGAAATTTTTTCATGTATTGCAGTGCCTAGGTCGCCAGGAATCTTGTCTTTGTTGTCGTTTACTGCCTTGCGTGCGCTGTAGACCGCCTGTTCGGCCAAGTTGCGGGCCTCTGCAAGCTCCATCTTCTGTTTGTCGGTGGTAGCGTTGGCGTCTGCATCTTTGCGCATGCGCTCGATGTCCGCCTCTGAAAGTCCTGATGAGCCTTCAATGCGGATAGACTGCTCTTTGTTGGTTGCCTTGTCCTTAGCCTTAACGGTCAGGATGCCGTTCGCATCTACGTCGAAGGTTACTTCAACCTGCGGCAAGCCGCGCGGCGCCGGCGGTATGCCGTCTAAGACAAAGCGGCCAAGTGACTTGTTGTCACTAGCCATCGCACGCTCGCCTTGCGTGATATGGATCTCTACAGAGGTCTGGTTGTCTGCCGCGGTTGAGAATATCTGTGAGCGGCTGGTAGGAATAGTGGTGTTGCGCTCGATAAGTTTGGTTGCAACGCCGCCCATGGTCTCAATGCCGAGCGAAAGCGGGATAACGTCAAGCAACAGCACGTCGCGCACCTCGCCCCCTAAGATGCCGCCCTGGATAGCGGCGCCGATCGCCACTACTTCGTCGGGGTTTACCGACATGTTTGGCTTCTTGCCGAA
>CAZXKI010000044.1:0-6442 GCA_964641145.1 uncultured Candidatus Saccharibacteria bacterium
CGATTGAAGACGCGCAAGACGCCGACAAAGTATTCGACATCTTGATGGGCGAGGACGTCTCAAGCCGCAAGTCATTCATCCAAAGCAACGCCAAGCTCGCTAACCTCGACATTTAACTAACCCATAATAAAAAACTCCGGCCACGAAAGCCGGAGTTTTTTTATTCTCTTCCTAATTACCAGTTGTAGTTGCCGAGGTTCCAGTAGGCTGAGTTGTTGTACTCATTTCCTTCAAGAACGCGGTTATAGGGGTCGATCGTAACTGTTACCGTGCGATTGCCAGCCCAGATGTTCTGGTTGTTGTAGTACGGATAGTCATTGTAACTGTAGTAGCGGTTGTCGTCGCACTCCCAGCGGTCGCGGCGGTCGTTCCACTCGCAGTCATCATTGTTGTAGTTGTTGTACCAAGGGCAGTTCGGGTTAGGGTACTGCATGGTGCAAACATCTGGCTGGTTGTAGTATGGGCGGTCAAAACCGAGCGTATACACTATGCGGTCGCCAGGATTAAGCGCCTGCTGACCCGGAGCTTGGTAAGTGTACTGGGTGTTAAGTGGGAGAATTGCATTAAAGTTCCAGCCGCTGTACGCAACATTGGTGCCAGCATTCTCAACCATAAACTGCATCACGTAGCGGTTGCCGGCTGGCACAACAGAAAGGATTGTTACCTTGAGGTCTGCGTAGCCATAGAGCTGCGGTGCTGCAACTGCGGCTGGTGTGTAAACGTATGAAGGCTGGTTAGGAGTTGTTGGCGTAGTGGGGCGGGTTGGGGTAACAGGCTGAGATGGAGTTACAACGGTCGGCACCTCAGGCTCTTCGTCGATAATGACTTCTGGTTCCTCATCCCCACGAGTAAAGAGGCCGCTTACCGAATCGCTTACGCCACCCAAGAAAGAGGGGAGGTTAAAGGCAAGAAGAATAATGCCCCATGCACCGAGCACAAGCACGACAATAAGCCCAAGGAGTGCGATCCCGCGAAGTAGGGTATCTCTATAGTTTCTGGATGCCATATGACGTATCAGAATGCCGTTACGCTGATATGGCGAAACCATACACTCTCGCCCTGGTCTTGTCAAGACATAAACTTGACAATTTGTCCAGATTGGTGTAGTGTATATATAGCCCTTGAAATGACCTTTCGAAGGGCTTTATTACAGCCATGGAGCGCAATAACAAAGGCGTGGTGGGCGGCATAATGAAGCACCCGATCTCATTTGGGTTCTCATTCATCCTGCTCTTTACCCTTACGTTTATGGTGCTTGCAGCAGCTGATGCACTTCCTGAGCCGGTTAAGACAGGTGGCCCTGTTGTTGAAACAGAGCCAGAAGTAACCGAGGTAACCAATCCTGAAGCTCCGGTCCGCATTGCGGCCCCGGCAGTAGGAGTTAATGCCACGGTATCTAACCCGAACTCAACCAACATTGCTACGCTCGACGCGGCGCTCCTTACCGGTGCGGTACGCTACCCGACCACAGCACTGCTTGGTGAAGAGGGTACTACCCTTATCTTCGGCCACAGCTCACGCATCCCCGTAGTTCATAACCAGAACTACAAGGCCTTTAACAACATCCAGAACCTTAAGAAAGGTGAGACGATCAGCGTCTATTCTGCTACTGCAGAATACCGCTACAAAGTGACGAGCGTGCGTGTTGCCGATGCTACCGAGGATGTGATACAACTCGCGCAGCGTGGCAAACATCTTGTGCTCGTAACGTGCGACTCGTTTACCTCTAAGTCTAGTCGCTTTGTGGTTACTGCAGAGCTTGTTGGGACATATTCTCTCGCTAACTAACCGTTAGTGGGTGGATATGTCTCTGTAAGAGACCGTGAGCGCCCAACCCTGGGACGGGCTCACGAAGTCTCCGCCAAACCGGCGGATTGAAATTCAGATCAACAACTAGGAAAAGGGGAATACACATGACCGATGCAACTGTTCCTGCCAGCAATCCGCTGGGAGATGTAATGGCACAGGCGGTCGACACCTCCGTCAATCGGAGGATCGGCCCGATTCGCCGGGCAGTCAAGCGGCTGCTCGACACCGTGAAGGGGCATGACGACAAGCTCGCCACCCTCAGCAAGGAGGTCGACGAGCTCAAGAAGCGCCCTCAGGTGGACCCGATGGCTCTCCTGACGGAAGCGGTCGGGTCGGCGAAGAAGACCCTCGAGGACCTCGACGCGAAGGCGGTGGAGGAGATCGAGAAGGATCTTCAGGGATCCCTGTCATCGACGCCGTCGGCGGCCGAACCCCAATCCGGCACGACCGAATGACCGACGGTCATCCGCCGATCGAAGCTTCGCCGCGAGTCGCAACAACGCCTGCTTCGGCGCCGCGCAAAGGGCGGAGCAACATGGGTCTCGCGATCCTTGTTGTCCTGCTGGTCCTTGGGTTCGGTGCGTACGTTGCGTATCAGAACAAGACTGAGCTTCTGGCTTGGTTCTCGTCTGATGTCGACGTTGTCGATCCGCCCTCCACGCCTATCGCGGGAGGAGTGACCACCGACGATCTGGCGAGACTCCGCGAGGACGTCTCGGCAGATAACGCCGAAGCGCTGAAGCCGTTCAATGAGCGTCTCACAGCGCTCGAAAAGACGAACGCAAGCCTGACCGACTCTGCCAAGGAGCTCGCCAACATCGTCAAGGATCTCAAGACGAACATGGCGACCAAGGAAGACGTTGCCGCGGTGGACAATCGCGTCGACAGCATGGATGCAGGCATCGAAGAATTCAAGAATGAGTACGATGCCAAGCATGAAGAGATGGCGGCACGTATCGCCGCTATCGAAGAAGCTGCTGTGGTGGATGAGGTAGTGGTCGAAGAAGAACCACCCCTCGATCCTTCCACGGTCTGGCTCGACCGCATCGTTGCGGCTTGCCCGACGGTAGCGGCAGACGTGACCGTCAGCTGGGTTCGGGCGCGTTCGGAAGAAGAACTTCAACGGTTCCTCGACGAATGCGATTCGGCTCCAGCACTTCCGGTGGTTCCGGTTGCAGCACTACCTCGCGAGAGTCGGCCTCGGGTCTATACCGAGCCGGCACTCACTACTTCGGTGCCTAAAGAGGGTGGACGGGTGGAACATCCGTACATCAACCGACCTGCACAATATCGGTGCTGGATCGACCGGAACGGCGGACGTCATCGCGTGGCCAATGGAAGCTGGCGAGCCACAGGGTGGTGTTACGGCCCAAGTGTGAACTGATCTGAACTGGCTAGGAGCGACCGACACGGTCTGTCGCTCCTGCCAATTTTTTCTTCACTATTTTCTGATTGGAAGGCTCTAGGAGGCTTCTAGCCAGACTCTCGTGAGGGAGTTGACAAAATTACAAGTTTATGTTAATATGGCACCGTTAAGCCATTTATTAGGTTCGGGAAAACCAGTTATGAAAAATATTATTACAGGCCCACTTTCGACCGTAGTTTCTGCAATCGCAGTGTTTGCTTTGCTTGCCTCTCCGGTGGCAGCAATCGCAGCCGACCTCTCTGGAGGCTATTCTGCTGATACCGGCGGTTATTCTGCTGATACCTATGATACCGGCGGATACTCTCCTGACACGTACGGTTACGACTATGGCAATAACGACAATAGCTCGTACACTCCTTCTAATGGCGACAACAAGGCTCCTACCTGCTCCCTCAAATCTAACAAGAGCAGCATCGAGAAAGGCGAAAGCTTTACTCTCGAATGGAAGACCAAGAATGCTAAGAAGGTAACTCTTTCTGGCTACGGTGAAGTAAAGAAGGACAATACTAAAAAGATTGACGACCTTACTTCTGACAAGACCTACACCCTCACAGTGAAAGGCGAGAACGGCAAGACCATCACCTGTAAGGAGACGGTCAAAGTCAAAATCCCTGCTCCTGAATGTACGCTTAGCGTATCTTCAAACAAGGTTGAGTACGGCGGTTCAGTAACTGTTTCTTGGACCACTAAGAACGCTGACTGGGTTAAACTCAACGGCGACTCAGTAAGCAAAGACAGCTCTAAGACCTTCACGAACCTTAAGAAAGACACTACGTTCAAGCTTGCCGTTGAGGGCAAGAACGATAAGCGCGTTAATTGCGAAAAGAGCGTTAACGTAAAGCCGAAGGTAGAAGAGCCTAAGGATATCTGCCCGAACATCGACGGTCTTCAGACTTCTGTACCGTCTGGCTATGAACTCAAGAATGGCGATTGTGTAAAGAAAGTTATCCCTCCTACAGATATCTGCCCTAACCTTGATGGTGTTCAGACAAGCGTGCCTTCAGGTTACAAACTCGAGAACGGCAACTGTGTAAAAAAGACCACTCCTCCGACTGACGTATGTCCGAACATCGAAGGTGTACAGACTTCAGTACCGTCGGGTTACGAACTTAAGCACGGCAACTGTGTGCCAAAGACGACCCCTCCGACCGACCTCTGTCCTAACTTGAGCGGCACTCAGACAAGCGTGCCTTCAGGTTACAAACTCGAGAACGGTAAGTGTGTAAAGATTACTACTCCGGTTACTGACATCTGCCCGAACATTCCTGGTGTACAGAAAGATCTTCCGTACAACCACAAGTTCGACGATGGCGAGTGTGTGCCGATCGAGATCGTAATCAACAACAATAATAACAACGTTAATAACAATCAGAACGTTAACAACAACAATGTCACCGTTAACGTCAACGGCTACACGGACAACAACGATGACGATGATGATAATAACGACAATGACGACCTCTCGTGCCGTTTGAGTGCATCTCGCACTTCGGTACAGTCAGGCGACACTGTCCGCATCTCATGGGACAGCGAAGACGCAGAACGCGGTTATATCAACAACATTGGTTGGGTAGATGAGAACGGTTCAGAAACCCTCCGCATCTATCAGACCACTACCTATACCGGCACCTTCTACGATGAAGATGGCGATTGGGTTCGCTGCTCAGTAACGGTCTATGTTCAGAATTACTACCCGACCTATCCTCAGACTCCGTACGTAACGCTTTCAGCAGTACCGTACACTGGCCTTGAGTTGGGTCCTACTGGCACTGCGCTCTACTGGAGCTTCCTCGTCCTCTGGTGCCTCGTTGCCGCTTACTTGATCGCTGTTAAGAAGGCTCATATAAGCATCGCACGCAGCATCAAGAGCTTCCTCTTCGGTTCTAACGAGCCTGAGGTGCAGTCAGCTCAGAGTGTTGATGTAGCTACTCTTACTGCAATGGTACAGGCTATCGTCAACGGCCAGCAGCACACTCCTAAGGTAGCGATTCACACGTCGGCCCATTCGGTTAACGTAGATGCAACTGACGAGTTTGTCCTCTCTCAGATTCATCGCAAATAATTAACTGGAGCGGGTGCGAGCACTAAAAACCAAAACAGCAAAAACTCCCCGAACAGGGGAGTTTTTGCTGTTCAAACGAAGTAAGGTGAGCGGAGACTTTCGCAGGCCGACGGGTCGAGAACGAGCAAGTTTTCAGCAGAAAACTATGCGACTCCGCGAAGCTTAGCTTCGTGTATTTATTTCTTCTTTGAGTTTAGTGACTATCTCTGCGATAGGCAGGGCGCCTATTTTGCCAGCGCGGCCTTCGAGTGAGGCGGTCTTGGCAGCTACTTCAGCGTCGCCGACTACCAACGTGTAAGGAACTTTCTGCGTCTTGGCTTCGCGAATCTTTTTGCCCAATGATTCGTTGCTTAGGTCTACCTCAGCACGGATACCTGCGGCTCGAAGGGCGGCCTGGACTTCTTTAGCGTAGGCCTGGTGAGCTTCCGCGATTGGGATCACCTGTGCCTGTACTGGCGAGAGCCAGAGCGGGAAAGCGCCGCCATATTTTTCAATCAAGAAGGCAAGGGTGCGCCCAAGAGAGCCGATCGATGAGCGGTGTACCACAAAGGCGCGTTTTGGTTTGCCGTCTTCGCCGACATAGGCGAGGTCAAAGCGGTCGGGCATGCAGAAGTCGTACTGCACGGTAAAGGCAGTATCTTCTTTGCCGTTAACATTCTTCATCTGGACGTCGATCTTGGGGCCGTAAAAGGCGGCTTCATCTTTAGCTTCTTCAAACTCTGCGCCCCGCTTTTGCATGACTTTGCGGAGCAGGTCCTCGGCTTTTTCCCAGGCAGCGTCGTTTTTGTAATACTTTTCGGTATTTGATCGGTCGCCAAGCGACAGGCGGAAACGGTAGTCAACGCCGAGCTTGAGGCCAAACACGCCGTTTGCGTGCTGGATAAGGTCAAGTGCGCCAGAGACTTCTTCGGCAGCCTGCTCTTCGGATGCACAAATAATGTGTGCGTCGGCGAGGCAGAATGTGCGCGTGCGGATCAAACCCATAAGTTCGCCAGACTGCTCGTAGCGGTAGAGCTGGGCAAGCTCAGCGATACGCATTGGCGCTTCGCGGTAGCTGTGCGGACGCGAGAGAAACATCTGGAAGTGGTGCGGGCAGGTCATCGGGCGGAGCATGAACTTCTCGTCGTCTATTTCAATCGGCGCAT
>CAZXKI010000045.1:0-935 GCA_964641145.1 uncultured Candidatus Saccharibacteria bacterium
TTGTCGCTGGTCTCTACTTTATTGTGAATCAGTTTGAGGCACATCTTATCTATCCGCTTGTGGTGAACAAAGTGGTAGGCATACCGCCACTTTTGGTGATTTTGGCGCTTATCATTGGCGGCAGCCTGGCAGGATTCCTGGGTATTTTGCTATCCATTCCGCTTGCGGCAGGACTTCGTGAATTTATTGACGACTTTGATAAATCAAAGCGGCGAGCAAAAGAGACCGCTAAATAACATACCGAAGCTATGGCACGCTACATCACCACGACACTTCCGTATGTGAATGCGGAGCCGCACATAGGTTTTGCGCTTGAGTTGGTGCAAGCCGATGTCGTCGCGCGAGCAAACCGACTAGCGGGAGAGGAGGTGTTTTTTTCTACCGGGACAGACGAACACGGGCAAAAGATTTTTGAAGCCGCACAAAAGGAAGGGAAGGATGTGCAGGAGTATGTAGACTACTACGCTGGCCGCGTGCAGGGACTTCGCGAGCTACTGTCCCTTACTCCAGATAATTTTATACGCACCACCAGTGAGGCACACAAGGAAGCCGCGAGAGAGATGTGGAAACGCTGCGAGGCAGCAGGGGATATTTATAAAAAGGAGTACACGGGTTTGTATTGCGTGGGGTGTGAGGCGTACAAAACGTCCAAGGAAATTGAAGAGGGAAAGTGCACCATTCACCCACACCTGGTTCTTGAGGAAACAGTAGAGGAAAACTATTTCTTTAGACTGAGCAAGTACCAGGAGTATCTTGAGGAATACCTGTCACGAGCTGAAGTGGTGGTGCCAGAGTGGCGCAGACAGGAAGCATTAAATTTTGTTGCCGGGGGACTCGAGGACTTCAGTATTTCGCGCTCAAAGGAAAAGCTGTCGTGGGGTGTAAGCGTTCCTGGGGACGATACGCAGGTGATGTATGTGTGGTTTGACGCACTT
>CAZXKI010000045.1:945-6375 GCA_964641145.1 uncultured Candidatus Saccharibacteria bacterium
CAACGCTCGGGTGGCCAGCTGACACGGACGGAAACTTCAAAAAGTTCTGGGAAGAGGGCTCAACATTACAATTGGCAGGGAAGGACCAGGTGCGCTTCCAGTCTATTATGTGGCAGGCAATGCTCAAGTCTGCAGGCCTCAAAGCTACCGACCAAGTGTTCTATCACGGGTTCATAAACTCTGGCGGACAGAAGATGTCCAAATCCCTGGGCAATGTCATTAGCCCCTATGAGTTGGTAGAAAAGTACGGCGCAGAAGCGACACGGTACTTGCTACTGCGACACGTACACCCTGTAGATGATTCCGACGTCACCTGGGAGCGTCTCGACGAGTGGTACACCGCAAACCTGGTGAATGGTCTGGGCAATTTGGTAGCCCGCGTTATGAAACTTGCCGAACAGTACCTAGAAAGTCCAGTAGATAGGCCAGAGCCGAGCCCGTTTCCAGAATCTTACTGGAATAAAATAAATATCTTTTCATTCAACGAATCGGTAGATATTCTATGGGCAGCGATACAAGGGATGGACGAACGCATCACACGTGAAGAACCATTCAAGGTAATCAAAGTGAATAAGGAAGAGGGTGTCCGAATGATTCAGGAACTAGTGCTTGAGGTATATCAGCTAGCGCGATTCTTAAACCCGTTTATGCCAGAAACAAGTGCAGTAATAAAAGCAGCGGTGCTTGAAAATAAGAAGCCTGAGAATCTCTTTCCGCGCCTCGCCGCATAAGGCCAAGTATGAAACTGTCAGTAGTTGTCATAGCGCACAATGAGGAGAAATACATTGGGCGGTGTATCGAGTCCATTCTTGTGCAATCACTCAAGCCTGACGAAATAATCGTTGTAAGTCACAACTCGACTGATAAAACCTCTGTAATTGCAAAGCAGTATGGGGTAATAGTGGACGATTACTCTGGACCGAGCGGATCTGCGCATGCTCGAATTCGAGGACTTGAGCTGACAACCGGTGACATTGTTCTGTGTATCGATGGTGACGCATACGCAGAGGTGTCATGGACTAATGAAATGGTCTCTTTGTTCAAAAAAAATCCAAACCTCATACTTGCTGGTTCGTGGGTGCGCATGCAGGGCTTGTTTTTGTCCTGGCTTGCTTCTCTCCGTTGGTATTTTTTTACTAACGCTAAAGGCAAAAGCGCGACAGATTACGTGTATGGCGCGAGCCACGGCATCAAGGGAACGTACAAGAAGCAGGCAATTAGGGCGCTTGCCAAAAGCATAGATTTGTCTGAAACTCTCGCATTGCCATACAACCCAGATGACTATTGGTTAGCGCTTTGTATGTTTACGCAAGGTGATGTTGAGGTCACTAACAGAACGTCGGTGACCGCACATGTAAAGGAACACACGAATTGGCAGTTTATGAGGCGCAGCATTATCGCTCAAAAGGTTAGAGGCAAAATAATTTCGTTCCTTAGAAACAATTCGCTCAAAGAATTTATTTAGTATGAAATATTTCGACGCACACTGTCACATACAGTTCCCGATGTTTGATGAGGACCGCGAAGCACTCGCGTCTCGTATGGAGCAGGAGTCGTTTGGTGGCATTGTCGTGGGTGTTGATCTCGAGTCGAGCGAGCAAGCACTTGCTCTCGCTACTACGCACGCGCATTTGTGGGCAGCTGCCGGACTTCATCCAAACTACACGCAAGAGCAGGAATTCAACTACGACGCATTTCGCGCGCTTGCGGCTCACCCAAAGATAGTCGCAATAGGGGAGTGCGGACTCGACAACTTTCGGCCAGAGAATCCAGACGCAACACGTGCGAAGCAACGCGAAGTGTTCGAGGGTCACGTGCAGCTTGCTATTGAACTCGATAAGCCGCTTATGATTCACTCACGCCCCACAAAGGGCACGATGGACGCATACACGGACCTTATCGACATACTCGCTTCTTATAAAAGGGAACACGGTGAGCGACTACAAGGGGACATACACTTCTTTGTGGGAGGAATAGAAGAGGCGCGTGCTCTCATAGATTTGGACTTCACTCTTTCCTATACGGCAGTACTTACATTCACATCTGACTACGACGACGTGGTGCGCTTCATACCACTCACGCACCTCTTGTCTGAAACCGACGCGCCCTATGTGGCTCCACTTTCTCGTAGAGGCCAGAGGAATGACCCGTTTTCGGTTGTGGACGTCGTTGCGGCCATAGCTCGCATACGTGGAGAAGACGAGAACACCGTTCGGGAGCAGGTACTTGCAAACGCAAAACGCGTCTTTCGCATCTAGCCTGCTTTTATAAGGCTTTATTGCCGTTCGAGGACTCGCGTGGTACAGTTTGCCCGTTATGAAAAAAGACATCGAACACGGTGCTGAGGGCACCGAGCTAGATTCAGAAATGGGATATAACGAGTCCCGTGTGTATGAACTTGGCTTCCACCTCGATCCTGAGCTTCCTCTTGAGGAGGCGAAGAAAACCTATCAGTCACTTCGCGACATCATCTCCGCTGCTGGAGAGATAGTTGCTGAGGGAGATCCACAGAAGGTACAGCTTGCGTACACGATTTCTCGTAGCGTTGACCATATGCGTCGCGATTACGACAATGCGTACTTTGCGTGGATTGCCTACGCTGCAGAGACAGCAGGGCACGACAGCGTACTTGCTGCAGCCAAAGCAGAGGGCAACATTATCCGCTTCCTTGATATTCGAACCGAGAAGGAAGCTGCACAGCACGCCGCAGAGATGCACGAGATCTTTGCAAAGGCTGCAGCGCTAAACGCCGCGCCAGTACTTGATGAAGTCTCAGAGACTGATCTCGACCAGGCGCTAAAGGAGGCAGGAGCGTAGTACTGGTATACTGAGAGATATGTACCTAAACAAAGTCACTCTCTACGGAAACCTTACACGCGACCCTGAAGTCAAAGCACTTCCTGGTGGTCAGCAGGTAGCATCCTTTGGTCTTGCTACGAACCGTTCTTTTAAGAATAAGGAAGGGCAGCAGCAGGAACAGACCGAGTTCCACAACATTGTCGCATTTGGACGCACCGCCGAAGTAATGGGTCAGTACCTCAAAAAGGGACGCCCCGCATACATCGAAGGACGTATCCAGACTCGCTCATGGGACAAGGACGGCCAGAAGCAGTACCGCACCGAAATAGTGGTAGACACCTTCCAGTTTGGTCCGCAGGCAGCCGGAGAGCGTGGTGTGGGAGGAGCTTCAAGCTCAGCGCCAGCACGCGCAACCGAAGAGCAGGAGGCCCCGTCATTTGGAGGCGAAGCTATCCAATATCCGGACGAAGAGATTAACCCAGAAGACATCCCTTTTTAAGAGGAGCCGCCCAAAATACCCGATTGCTTCGTTGAGAGTTCACACATTTCTTTCACTGTACTGTTAGTACACCTCAAGAAATGTGCTCCTCTCGCCTCGCACTCAGCCATTTTTGACTAGCTCCTGGGAACAGTAATAGGAATGAATAATTAATACGAAGCTATGGCACATCAATCAGAACGTGAAGAAGTAGAGAACAAGCGTTTCGTGGACTACAAGGACGTGGCGTACCTTCGCCAGTTTATGAATCCACACGCAAAGATTCTTGCCAAGAAGCGCAGTGGCGTTTCTAGTGCAAAGCAACGCGAAATCGCTCTTGCAATCAAGCGTGCTCGCTATATGGCACTACTGCCATACCTCGCTGCGTAATCTACGCGTTGCAGAAGTACATACAACAGCCACCCATCGGGTGGCTGTTGTATTTGTCTGGCACCGTGCTTAGATATATATGGACTATACATGTGGCAATAAGGTCACAGACGGATAAAGGGAGATGAGTATGAAACTGTTCAGTCTTCTGGCACTTTCTATCGCGTTCTCTGTTTCGACCAGCAGCCCGGGTGTTGCTGCGCATCAGCCCTCGCGCGTTGAGCGAGCTGCCGCGTGTGCGGATTTTCCGGCGCGAGTGCAGGCGCTGTTCGCGAAAGAATTTCCTAAGGATCCGCGCACGGCGCTTTCTATCGCCACCAGTCAAACCACTTCGACGAAGGTGAAGGTCTATAACAGCTCTACTGGCTGTTTGGCAGAGCCCATCGAGGGGGTCACGCTCAACATTCCTGAATATGGAAATGTTGACGCCGCCCAGGCGGCGGTGGTGTACGACCTCTCTGATCGAGAGGGAAGCCGGGTTCGCACCTATGTTCTGGTGCAGCTTGCGGACGACTCGGGCAAGGACGCAATCGCCACAACGACGTATTTGGCGTTCTCGCTGATGGTCTTGCCGGACGACGGCTCGGCCCGGGTGGCATGAAGAAATGGAAAGGGCGACCGTGGTGCGGTCGCCCTTCTCACGTTTATTCGTGACTATGCTTTTTCTACACGCTCCACGTACTCTCCCGTGTCGGTATTAATTTTGAGTACATCGCCTTCGTTGATGAAAAGGGGAGTAGCAACGGACGCACCTGACTCCAGCACCACAAGCTTGTTGCCCCCGGTTGCGGTGTCGCCCTTAATTCCAGGAGGAGCCTCCACTACTTTTAACTCTACCTTTATCGGTATGCTTACCATTACTGGCTCATCTTTGTAGAGCAGTACTTCGACGGTGCTGTTTGGCTTTAGCCATTGCACTTTGTCATGTACTGTCTCGTCGGGGAAAGAGAAACGATTTTTTGGATTACCCGCCTCGGTGAACCAACTCTCGCCGCGGTTCGTGTAGAGGTACGTTGCTTCCATTTTGCCAATGTCAGCTTCCGGTACACTCTCGTTTTGGTGGAAGGAGATTTCCGTTACTTTGCCTGTGACGAGGTGGCGAAGTTTCGTCTGATTTACTGGCTTGCGCTGCTGCATACGGAACACGTGCGAAGAGAGCACCTCGTACGGCTCGTTGTTGTACTCGATAACCTTTTTCTGAACGATTTCGTTATAGGAAAGGATTGCCATACTGTGAAAAAATGAATAAAAAGTGCCCGTCGGGCAAGATAGGAGTATGATACAAGACATTATGGGGTTTTCAAGAACCAGGCCGGATTTGGCGACCAGTACAGACGAGGAAGTCTTGGTGGCAATGAAGACGGACCCAGAGGCCATAGGGGTGCTGATAGACCGCTACGAGGCTGCCTTTTTGCGAAAGGCAAAGAGTATCCTGTACAGCCCCGAAGAGGCAGAGGAGGCCGTTCAGGACGTGTTTACGCGTATCTATGTGTATGCCGACCGATATCAGGCACAAGAGGGCGCAAGCTTTACCTCGTGGGCGTATGCGATACTCACCCGGTTGTGCTTTACCCGGTACCAGAAGCTAAAGAAGGAGCGTGGCAGGACTATGGAAATGGACCCCGAAGCCTACGAGCGGCTGCGCGACAACACTGACTTCATTGAGGATTTATCCCTAAGGAACGAAGTACTTGTTGCCTTGTCTCGATTACCGGAGGTGTCTGCTAAGGCACTCTCACTGCAGTTTATAGAGGGCAAGACTC
>CAZXKI010000046.1:0-6295 GCA_964641145.1 uncultured Candidatus Saccharibacteria bacterium
GAGTATCATGAGTCCTTTGCGTAGGAGAGACACTAAAACAGAAGGCTCTGTGTTGGATGTTTCCTCGGCTGCTTCTGCTCGGGCGCGTTTCTCTGCTTCGGCCGCAGCAATGTTCACCATCGAAACATTTTTATCCTTGATGAGGCTCTCAATGTCACCCTTGTACGTTTGCAAGGGCTGTACAAGCGGCTTTTCTTTGGGAGGGGTTGGGGTTACTGGTGCTGGGGTTGGCGACGTCCCTTCTGGGGTAAGCAAAGTAGCGTTCTGCTCTTGCTGTAACAGTGCGCCTGCGTTTATACGCTCTGTGCTTTTAGGGGCCTCTTTTTTGGGGAGCAGTATTGCGTCAATATCTAGGCTCCCTGGTTTTTGGGGAGGATTATTCGCGTCTTGGGGGTCTGCTGGATTGTTCTCTGGTGGGGGCATTGTTTTGTGAGGGCTTGAGGCCTTTGCGAGACGCAAAGTCAGGATCAATTGATTTTATCGAGAGGTTGATCCTGCCTTTTTCGTCTATCTCTTTAATCATAACCCGTACTTTGTCCCCTATCTTCAGGGCATCCGCAACTTTGTCGATACGGAATGGAGCAACTTCAGAAACGTGCACCAGACCCTCGGCGTCTTTACCAGGGCCAATGCGAACAAAAGCGCCAAAGTCCATCATCCGAGTTACTTCCCCTTCATACACTTCTCCCGCTTTGTACTCTTTCACCAGAGCCTCAATCATCGATTTTGCCATCTGTGCGGCGCCGTTTTTCCCCGTAATGAAGATTGAACCGTCGTCTTCTATAGTTATGTCATCAACCTCTGAAACATCTTTAATGCCGTTGATGGTCTTGCCTCCCCCGCCAATAACTAATCCAATCTGATCAGGTTTCACTTTCATGGTGAGAATTTCTGGCGCACGAGCGCTGATAGTGGTGCGGGGAGCTGAGATCTCCTTTTCAATAACATCAAGTATTTGAAGACGTGCTTTTTTGGCCCCTTCAAGCGCTTCAATCAGTATAGGTACTGAGATTCCTTCAAGTTTGATGTCGAGCTGAATTGCGGTAACGCCGTTGCGTGTGCCGGCGACTTTAAAGTCCATGCCACCAAATTCATCTTCAGGTCCTTGAATATCTGTAAGGACGCGGTTCTCCCCGTTGTGAGTCATGAGACCCATTGCAATACCTGCAACGGGTGCTTTGATCGGCACCCCGCCGTCCATGAGTGCAAGCGTTGATGCACATACCGAACCCATCGAGGTGGATCCGTTGGAGGCAAAACATTCAGACACCACACGAATCGTGTAAGGAAACTGCTCGGCCGGAGGAATAACAGCAGAGAGAGCTTTTTCTGCCAGGGCGCCGTGGCCCGTTGCACGGCGGTTAACACCACCCATCCGCCCAGTTTCGCCAGAAGAAAATGGTGGGAAGTTATAGTGATGCATAAAGCGTTTCTTCACATCCTGTTCTTCCATGGTGTCTACCACCTGACTATCGCCAGGCCCTCCCAAGGTAAGGGCTGAAAATACGTGCGTGCCTCCGCGGTAGAAAATTCCAGAGCCGTGAAGAATTTCAGAGATGCCTCCTGCTTTGGCAAAGAGCGGACGAATCTGATCGAAGGGTCGGTTATCTGCGCGGCGATTATCTTCAATAGCGCCGCGATGTATTTCTTCATCCACCTTGTCTTCTAGGTAGCGCTTAGCGATTCCGTACAGATCCTCGAACGCCTCTACGGCCTTTACTTTCTCCATCCATTCGTCCTGCAAAGCATGTATGGCGTCTTTGCCTGCAACGCCACAAAATACTGCAGCAGACACTTTTGGTGCGATATCCCTATCGAACAGCTCTTTAAGGGCTGAAGGAATTTCAGGCTTTGCTGCGTTTCGTTTTGCTTTGCCGCGTTCCTGAATAATAGTTTTTTGCCATGCTAGAAGTTTGTCGTGGTTTTGGACGGCACGCTTAAACCCTTCGGCGATATCAGCTTCAGAGGCCTCTTGTGCCCCCACTTCTATCATGTTTATGGTCGAGTCTTTACCGCAGGCCAAAATATCCAGCGTCATTTTTCCTTCTGAACGTTCCGCATAGGTTGGATTGATGATGAACTCCTCGCTCCCCTGTTTCCCTATACGCACTGCGGCCACGGGGCCATCCCAAGGAATAGTTGAGGTGGCGATAGCCAGTGACGCAGCATTTACAGCAATCATGTCAGGGTCGTCCTCGTCGAGCGAAAGAACCGTAATGACCACCTGCACTTCGTTGCGAATATGCGAAGGGAACAGGGGGCGGATAGTGCGGTCTACTACGCGTCCTGAGAGTATCGCTTGTTCAGACGGACGGCCCTCTCGCTTAATGAAACGACTGCCCAAAATTCTCCCAGCCGCATAAAAGCGCTCTTCGTAATCTACAGTCAGAGGAAAATAATCTATATCATCGCGCGTCTTGCTGCTCATCACCGCTGTTGCGAGAACAGCCGTATTCCCATAGCGGAGGATTACCGAACCGCTGGCTTGTTCGGCGAGATCGGTAAATTCAGCGGTCATGGTCTTGCCGCCTATCTCAAGTGAATAACTCTTGCTTTGCATATGAGGTCTTTATTTAGACCCTCAGATTTTAGGTCTCAAACTGGTTTTGAGAGCTACCTATCTAAGGGCCGCTAGTAATAAAAAAAGTGTAACAAAAAAGCCCAGTAACTGCTAGGTTGCTGGGCTTTTCTTTTATGCTTCACCCGACATTCTTATTGCCGGGTCTTCCCCTTCGTCGTCAGCTGCCTCAGTGTTTTCTGGACTGGTGTCGGCGTTTTGGGAACGGTCGTTGGCGCCACTGGTAAAGCCTGGCATCCAGCGTCCTCCTCCGCGGTATCCGATTAGAAAGTTTCGTGGGTTATCACACATGTCGATCAGGTCATCCACGGACTCCTTAAGTTGTCCGGAAGCCGAACGTCCAAACGCGATTACTTCTACCTGGGTGCCTTGGGTATAGCGCAAGTATTCCACCAGCGGCACAAAGTCGCCGTCTCCTGTTGCGAGAACTACTGCGTCGAGTTTTTCTGACATCGCGATAGCGTCGATAGCCATGCCAATATCCCAGTCGGCTTTTTTGGCGCCGCCTGCGAAAACGCGAATATCTTTCACCTTGGTTTCTATACCAAGTTTGTTAAGAGCCTCAAAGAAACCCTTCTCCTCTTCGCTCTCAGTGCGGATAACATATGCCACCGCACGAATTAACTGACGCCCTGCAAGGGCTTCTTTAACTACGTTTCCGAAATTTACCTTTGCTTTATAAAGATTTTTTGCGGAATGATAGAGATTCTGCGTGTCAATAAAAATGCCGACACGCTGGCTTTTATGCTTAATGATAGCCATGTAAATAAAAACTACTTATAAAAACGAAGAACCGCTGGCGAACACAAAAAGGCCCTACGCCCAGTATACGACGAAGAAGTAGAAAAGATATTACTTCTTCAAATTGAGCTTCTTAACGATAGCGTTGTAGCGCTTCTTATCGTTAGTTTCGAGATACTTCAAATGCGTGCGACGGTCAGCAACCATCTGAAGAAGGCCGCGACGGCTGTGCTTGTCTTTCAAATGTTTCTTAAGGTGGCCTGCAAGCTCGTCAATACGCTTGGTCAAGATAGCAATTTGCACCTCAGGAGAGCCGGTATCAGCATCGTGAATACCCGCCTCTTTGATTATCTTCTCTTTCTTGCGCTTCGTCAGCATGGGCAAACTGTAGCACAGGGCAAGGACTTTTGCAAGTAGTGCTATACTATTGTGCGACGTATGGCGACAGTGGATATAAAAGGCCTAAAAGTTGAGTTTTTAGAGTATTTGGAGATAGAAAAGGGGCGAAGCGTAAAGACTGTTGAGAATTATGACCGCTACATTACGCGATTCTTTGCTTTTGCAAAAGTAACTCACCCTAGCCACATAAAAGAGACTGTGGTGCGTGAATTCCGCCTGCATCTTAACCGCCAGGAGGGAGTTTCTGGCACCATGAAGCATAAGACCCAGAATTATTACCTCATTGCCTTAAGGGCTTTTTTGAAGTTTTTGCGCAAGAGAAACATAGAGTCTTTGAATCCGGAACGTATAGAGTTGGCAAAGGTAGGCGCCCGAGACCTCGACCTCATCTCTCAAGACGAGCTAGGCAGGCTCATGGCGGGCCCTAAAGGGACTTCTCTACAGGCCCTGCGAGACCGGGCTATCCTAGAGCTTCTCTTCTCTACAGGGCTGCGTGTTTCAGAGCTCTGTTCTCTCGATCGGGATCTCGACCTTTCAAGGGATGAATTCTCTGTTCGGGGCAAAGGAGAGAAGGTTCGCGTGGTGTTCCTCTCCCCTGCTGCCAAAAAGGCCATAAAAGAATATTTAGATAAACGAGCAGATCTAGACGAAGCCCTTTTTGTTCAGATGGGACGAGCTTCTAAAAATGCAAAGGATTTAAGGCTCACGCCACGCTCTGTAGAGCGTCTAGTTAAGCAGTATGCAACCAGGGCTGGTATTACGCGCAAGGTGACCCCGCACGTTATTAGACACTCTTTTGCCACTGACCTGCTCGAAAATGGCGCAGATTTGCGCGCAGTACAGGCTTTGCTGGGTCATCAGAACATTACTACAACCCAAGTCTATACCCATGTCACAGACAAGCATCTTCGAGAGGTACACAAAGCCTTTCACGGCAAGCGCCGCAAGTAGAGTATTATTGCCCCATGAAGGCAATATCTTGGAATGTTAATGGTATTCGGGCAGTACATAAAAAAGGCCTATTTGTGCCTTTTGTAGAGAAATACAAGCCAGATTTTATATTGTTACAGGAAACTAAGGCTGAACAGCATCAAAGTGAGGTTGACCTGCCTGATTACGAGGAGTATTGGAACTCTGCAGAGAAGAAAGGGTATAGCGGTACCGCCATCTTCACTAAGCACAAGCCTTTGCAGGCCATTCTTGGCCTCCCAGAAGATTTGGCTAAAAAATACAAGCTTGCTGATGACGGATATGGAGATCCGAGCACGGAGGGTCGCGTTATTGCCCTTGAGATGCCAGATTTTTACTTAGTGAGTGTCTATACACCGAACACTAAGGACAACCTGTCCCGCCTTACTCTCAGGCATAAGCATTGGGACCCAGCCTTTTTAGCCTATATGAAGCGCCTTGAGGAGAAGAAGCCCGTTATTTTTGCTGGGGATCTGAATGTTGCCCATACCCCTGACGATCTAGCGAATCCTAAACCAAACGAGGGAAAGAAGGGGTTTACTACAGAAGAGCGTGAGGGTATCGACAATATCCTTGAGGCTGGTTTTGTAGATACGTTCAGACTCTTTACTCAAGGAAACGGTCACTACACTTGGTGGAGCCACTTCGCTAACTCTCGGGCCCGGAATGTAGGGTGGCGTATAGATTACTTCTTTGTTTCTAACCAGCTAAAAAACAAGGTAAAAAAGGCAGAAATTCTCCCTATGGTTATGGGGTCTGACCACTGCCCTATTACGCTGGAGCTATAAAAACAAAACCCCGGTCCAGTGGGGCCGGGGCTCGTGCGTTGGTATCTTCAAACAAAGTTTCGAAGAACAAGGTGTAAGTACCGGGTAATCCAAATACTTATGAGTGCGGAATTCCCGTACTCACCAGAGCGAAGCTAAGTTAGAAGGTAACGCACTAACTCGAGTTTGATCCATTAATCACCAGGGCTGAATGACTATGAATCTGATTTACGAAAGAACTATCGGTAACTAATCAAATTAATCTTTTTTAATTAATTGAATTAATTAATCATGTCCGCTACTAATACTACGTTTATAAAAGTCATTGTAAAGGACATCGGTGTGGATAAAGGACACTTCTCGTAAAATTTCTATTCAACGAAGTACTTTTTGCGTATGTCTTTTATGCTTTCTTCTTCGCGCTCGTCCTTCTTCTCCTTCGCCTCCACGCCTAATACCTTTAGTTTTTCATCGCCAAGAGAAGAGAGCCTAATAGCTTTTTCTTCGAGGTAAGCTGGTGTGTTTTTTGTAGAATCATCCAAAACCTCTTCAAGAAGTGCATGCAAAATCCAACCGATGCGAGGGCCGGGATTTTCACGTGTAACCTCCATCACCCTCTTTCCGTCAATTGCCAACATGCCCACCGATATAGGGTCACGCAAAGCCTGCTCAATCATGGAATGGTATTTGCGTAGTCGAAAAGGTTGTTCTTTTGGTCTACCTGTTCCGATTCGGTCGCAGATGCGTAGTTTTACCAGGTCTTCGATGTTGTCTCTTCCGACGTTGCGGATGATTCTGCGTACGGCCGATAGGGTGACCTTATCGGGGTCTGAAAAGAACA
>CAZXKI010000047.1:0-6197 GCA_964641145.1 uncultured Candidatus Saccharibacteria bacterium
ATTTGTGGAACATGTCATTGAGTGTGGAGGTGATTGACATCGCCTTATTTTGCATACGTAGTGCTCGATGTGTGGAAAACTCATTGACACTTCAGCGCAAGGACCGAATAATGACTACTAAGGGAAACCAGCGGCTCGTCGTATCTGACGAAGTGCCGCTCTTTTTGTTGGGTGCGTAGAGTTCATAGCATCATCCAGACAGGGAAAGTGGGTGGTGCTGTGAGCTGTACGTAAAACTACACGCTCACGCGCATGGTCGATGCCCTGGCATCACGCTCGCCGTACGGAAGCGGGATGTCAGCAATTACAAACTATTACTGATAAGTAATTATCTTAAAGACAGTTATGACAAAGAAGTTCAACTATGTAGTTGCAACAGCTACGACGATTGCAATGCTCGCATCTGCAACTCCGGCTTTCGCAGGTTACAACCACAACAACGGCGGTGACGTCAATTCAAACAATGAAGCAACTATCGAGGTAAGCAACTGGGGCTCAGTTGTTAACTCAACAACTGCTTCAGCTTCAACTGGCGGCAACTGGGCAGGTGGCTCAGTAGGCGGCAATGGTTCAAACGGTGGAAATGGTGATGAGGGCGGCAACGCAGATGCAGATGCAGACTCTGACAAGGGTGATGCAAATGCAGACGCAGAAGGCGGCAATGGAGGCAAGGGTGGCAAGGGTGGTAACGGTGGAAATGGCGGCTTGGGCGGCCAGATCCAGACCGGTGCTGCTAATGCAAGCGCAGCTTCTATGAACTCAGTCAACTCTAACGATCTTTCGATCGAAGGATGTGGCTGTGGCGCAGGTGTAGACTTTGACGAGGACAATGTCGATGACATCAATGTCAACGATGAGGCTAAAATCAAGGTTTCAAACGAAGCCTTTGTAGTTAACTACACTGATGCACGCGCAAAGACCGGTCACAACAGCGCTTCTGGCTCTGAAGGTGGTAACGGTTCAAACGGCGGCAATGGTTCAGAGGGCGGCAATGCTGATGCAGATGCTGACTCTGATGCTGGCTATCACGGTGATGCAAATGCTGATGCAGATGCAGAAGGTGGTAACGGCGGTATGGGCGGTAACGGCGGTATGGGCGGCAATGGTGGCGCAGGTGGTCTCGTACTCACCGGTGCAGCTACTTCAGTTGCTGGCACTATCAACGTTGTTAACACCAACTTGGTTCGCATCGTTCGCTAACTTTTAGCGCACGACATGTGAAGGCAGGGAGCGCTCTTACGAGACACTCCCTCCTTCTCCTGAGGCTTGGACGGGAAACGAAGCTTCCGAGAGGGATGAATTACTAACAGGATTACAGGCTAACAGGAGATGCATTATGAAAATTATTGAGGAGTGGGCAGGAAAGAGGTGGATTGCAGGGCTCATGCTCGGTGTAATGATCGCTAGCATGGCGAACGGGTTTGTGGTGCCGGTACATGCCGAAGAAGGAGGGGGTGACACTTCTTCGTCTTCTGAGTCTACTCCTGCACCTTCTCCTGAGTCTTCAGCTCCTGAATCCTCAGCTCCTGAGTCGTCTCAAACCCCAGCTCCATCTACTGAAGGCACTCCTGCCGACGGAACTCAGGGTGGGGAAGCTGGTGCTGGTCAGCCTGGTGAACAGGCCTCTGATGCAGCTCCTACCGCACCTGCGGATCAGTCGTCACAAACAACTACAGGTGGCCAGGGCGCCGCGGGCGACCCAGGCGCTAATGCCTCCACCACTGATCAGACTCTTCCTCAGTCTGATGGTCAGCCTTCTCAAATCTCCACTGGCGATGCAACTGCCAGCACTACTGCAACTACAGAGGCAAATACTACTGATGTAACTACTACTGAAGTACCTACTGCCACTCCTGTTGATCCGACACCGGACTCTGAATCAGAGGCTCCGTTGGGTTCATCTGGTTCAGGGTCTGACACTACTACCGTAGATGTTGGAAACGGTCTTGTGGCTACGACCACAGCCTCTTCCACTGCAAATACGGGAGAGAATACTGGCGTAGATCCGGACGGTATTAACATTTTTACCGGCGAAGGCATCTCTTCGTTGGTAGATATTTTGACCTACAACATTGCACTCGTTAACTCAACAGGCGAGATTATGCTTCTCCAGAATCCGCTTGCAGGTGAGCTCGACCTACGCCAGCGCATCCTTAATGCATTTAAGAATTTAACCGGAGAGTCCGGTAGCTGCACCCTTACGGTGTGCGAAGTAACCGACGCGCTTTTCAACTATATCGGTGACAATATCGGCGAAGTAGAGCGCAACACGTACGCCGGCTGCAACAGCGGTAAGAACGTGGGCGAAGCTGAGGGTGGTCCAGTCTTGATTGACGCAGGCGACTGCACCAGCTCAAACCTTACGGTTACGATTGGCGACCTAACGGCTGTTCACTCACGTTACTTGATTCTCCTTATGAATCAGGTTGGCGACCTCGAAGGCGACATTGTGCTTCCAGAAGCAAGTTTCTTTGAGGGTCTTCGTGCGGGTGGTGGCATTGGGGTAGGTAGCACGCTTACCTCCAACAACACTGCCGATGTAACTAACAACGGCACTTCAACTGCAGCAAGCGGCGATAATACTGCCGAGGGTACTCAGACTGCAGAAGTAGATACAGGCAACGCACTTGCGCACGCCTTTACGGGCACCTTTGCCAACCAGATCAATCCGCCGTCGTGCTTCATTATCTCAGTGGGCGGCACTTGGAACGGTGACGTGTATCAAATCCCCGAAGGCTTTGACCGCGAAACTACTCCCTACGCAGATATTATCTGCGGCCGCGGTAAGGCGGCGGGCGATTTGCTTGAGAACTTCAATATCAAGCAGACCAACTACGCAAAAGTGCTTGTTAACGCGATTGCAGAGGCTACGACTGGCGGCAACCACGCCACGGGCGAACACGTTGCTATTACATCCGGCGATGCGCAGTCGTTCCTCTATGTCCTCAACATCCTCAATACGACCCTCGTAGGGCAGGATTGGATGTTTGGCCTCTTCACAATCTCAGGAAACTGGGACGGCGACTTTACCTTCGGTCCACGTCCGAATGCGGGCCCGGCAGAACAGGCGGCAGGCCAGATGCTCTCGGGCTCAGGCAGCACCGCGTATCTCTCCCAGAAGGCAGTGGTAGATTCAAAAGTGGTGCTTACTAAGACTGCCTCAAAGTCTGTAGTAAGTTCTCCATCAGTAGTAACCTACACCCTCAAACTTAAAAACAATGGCGGCATGATTTACGGTGCCAAGCTTCGTGACACCCTTAAGAACCCCTTGGGTGAGATTGTGGGTATCCAGACTTGGGACCTTGGCACCATTAAGGCAGATGAAGAGATTTCTATCGAATACACCATTGAATTCAAGGGCACCCTTGCTGCCGGTAAGTATGACAATACGGCACGTCTGACTGGTTATGAAAACGCTTCTCTGGGCATGAGCATAAAGCCGGTTAAAGCTTCCGCTTCTGTGCAGTTGGTAGAAGGTGAAGTGCTTGCGGCGACTGACTGCCCGGCTTACTTAACAAGCTACATTGTTCCAGGAGGCACTAATGACCCTGAACAAGTCCGCCTGCTTGAGACCTTTTTGCGCGATGTGCGCGGCGAAAAGATTCAGCCAGATGGCACCTATGACGCAGTGTCAGTTGCAGCGGTAGAAAAATTCCAGAAAGAGTACGCAAGCCAGATCCTCTCTCCATGGGGCCTCGGTGACCCGACTGGTCATGTGTACTACACCACCAAAAAGCAGATCAATGAGATCAACTGTGAAGGCGAAAAGGAGTTCCCGCTCTCGGCATTGCAAATGAAGCAGATCCTTGCGTATCGCAACGGCGAGTTCCAGCCAGCGCTCTCAACCGCTCCAGAAACTAAGTGGTCGGCAGCGCATCTCCCAACTTTTGCCAAGTTCAACATGTTCGGCAGCGAGTCTGCAGCAGCTACGACGCCCTCGCTCTTCTCTAGGGCTTCCTTTCAGCAAGTATTCCCGCTTCTTACCCTCCTTCGCGACATCTTTAGCGGTATTGCCTACGGCTTTAGTGCAGAGCATGCACAGGCTGCAGTAAAATAAGCTGATGTCTATAGAATCGATCGTAACAGGCGTTATGCTGACCGCGGGCGCGGCCACAGCAGCGACGGGCGGCATGACAGCGGGCGAAGGCCAGGTAGTGGTTACCGGCGACTCTTCTGCTTCGGTGCAGGTTACTAATGTTATTAATGCAGATGGAGAAGGGGGCACTTCGCATACGGAAATCATTAAGACAGTCGATGGAAATACGACGAAGGAAGTTGTAGACAAAACGTATGCTCCAGGAGAGCCAGTTATAACAGACACTAGAGTAACTGCCACCAGTGGTAACTCTACGACTACGGGTACCACAGGTGAGGGCACTACTACGGTAGAAGTTGCTACCAACGCTACTGCTGAGGTGTCTTCCTTAGTGCCAGTTTCTAAAATCGCAGAAGGTGCAAGCAACGTGCTGACCTATATCTCACAGCTTTTTCACTCAGTTATTGGCATATTCTTTTAGTTAGCACGGTATACTTCTAAGTAGGAGAGGTTTGAGCAGACATTATACGACTAGTACCGCTGAAAGTTCATGACGCATACACGCAGGGCAGTTCTGATTGCATTGGGCGCGCTTCTTGTACCGATTTTTTACGCATCCGCCGCGTTAGGTCCAAACATAGTGCAGAACGGAGATCTTGAAACCGCTTCTTCAAACGCCTCTATCCCGCAAGGCTGGACCACCGATAAATGGGGAACTATTACCGCAACTTTTTCTTACCCGGTCGCTGGAAATAGCAGCGCCAAGGCGGCAAAAGTACAGGTAACCAAGCGCTCTTCAGGGGACGCTAAGTGGTACGCTAACCCTGTTCCGGTTCAGGCAGGAGAGGTGTACCAATTTTCTACCGACTATTCTTCAAACCGCGCTAGTGATGTAACGGTTGAATATAAACTTCAAAACGGCAACTATTCCTACGTCTGGCTCGGCAATGCAGCTACTACCAACGGGGCGTGGCAGAAATTCACCAAGCAATTTACGGTGCCTGCCAACGCTGTTTCAATGAGCGTACTCCACTCGATCGCTGGAGTAGGTGTGCTTACTATCGACAATATTTCTGTACAAAAAGAAGGTGCAGGTGATCCGCCGCCTCCAACCGACACCTGCCCTAACGTTCCCGGCACTCAAACGACCACTCCATGCGCTGACACCACCTGCGTCAACCAAGGCGGCACCTGGAACGGTTCGTCGTGTGATATGCCACCTCCGCCTCCAGTTGCTAAACCCATCATCAGCTCATTTACTGCAAATCCAACCGCCATCACCACAGGCTCAAGCACACTGCTCCAGTGGTCGGTAACCGGGGCTTCTTCCACAAGTATTGATAATGGAGTAGGTGCGGTGACAGGCTCAAGTAAATCTGTAAGTCCGACTCAAACCACCACGTATGTTCTTACTGCCACAAATCCGGGCGGCAGTGTAAGCGCAACTACTACCGTATCTGTAAATGCTGCGCCTCCTCCAACCGACACCTGCCCTAACGTTCCCGGCATTCAAACCACCACCCCATGTGCTGACACCACCTGCGTCAACCAAGGCGGCACCTGGAACGGTTCGTCGTGTGATATGCCGCCTCCGCCTCCTTCAAACACCAACCTCATTACAAATGGCGCGTTTGAAACTGCGGGTACCGGCGGAGTGCCGCAGGCTTGGACAAAGGGCTCGTGGGGCACTATTACACCAGTATTTACGTACCCGGTGGCTGGCAAGAATGGGGGGAATGCTGCAAATCTACAGATAACAGCCTATACGTCGGGTGATGCAAAGTGGATGCACAATCATGTGTCGGTTACACCTGGAAAAACATACACGTATAGCGATGACTATATTGCTGACAAACCTACAAACATCACAGCAGAATTTAAAACAAGTTCGGGTGCTGTAAGTTATGTGTGGCTTGGCGATGCTCCCGCCGCGTCTTCTTGGACAACGTTCACCAAGCAATTTACGGTGCCCGCTGACGCGGCTTCAGTTTCGGTACTCCACATCCTCAATGCCGTTGGTAATCTGACAATAGATAACGCTGCTCTGCTTGGCGGCACGGGTACTACTACGCCCCCCGCTGACACCTGCCCGAATGTTCCCGGCACTCAAACCACCACCCCATGTGCTGACACCACCTGCGTCAACCAAGGCGGCACCTGG
>CAZXKI010000048.1:0-6081 GCA_964641145.1 uncultured Candidatus Saccharibacteria bacterium
ACCTGGAATGTCTGCCACAATAAGCCCGTAGAGCGCACCGAGGTTTGGGTCGAGTGTAGTGAATGCATACGCGCCCACTTTTGCCTGTGCGCCGGTAAGCGCATTAAGGAGCGAGGACTTGCCGGCATTTGGCAAACCTACCAACCCTGCATCGGCAATGAGGCGCAGCTCGATTTTTAATAGCGCCTCTTCACCGCGTGCACCTGGCAGACTTTCTTCTGGATGCTGATTAACCGACGACTTAAACACTTCATTCCCTGCGCCTCCGCGGCCACCTTTCAATATCAAAATCTGCTGCTCTGGCTCAAGCAGCTCATACTTCTCGCCCGTTTCAGTGTTGTGCACCAGCGAACCTACTGGCAGGTCAATGACTAAATCTTCGCCGCGCCTGCCATGCATCGAGTCGCTACCGCCGTCTTTGCCGTCTTCTGCGTGGAACTTTTTTTCACCACGATAGCGCGCAAGCAGGTTTGCGTCTCGGACACCGCGAATGTATATATTGCCGCCGTCACCGCCGTTGCCACCGGAAGGACCTGAGTACTCTTTGCCTTTAAGATGGAGCCAGCGGACTACGCCGTCACCCCCCTTGCCTGCTTTTGCCTCAATTGTAAGCTCATCAACAAATGCCATCGGGCTTACATTACTTTATTGAGCGCCCAAGACACAATAGCGATAATTGCCGAGCCCACCAGGGCCGGTATAAAGCCGTCTACGGTAAAGCCCTGTACAAATGATGCCAAAAACCAGAACAGGACTGCATTTAATACAAAAGAGAAGAGTCCGAATGTAATTATAGTGATAGGAAGCGTCAAAATCGTGAGTATAGGCTTAATAGTAAGGCCAAAGATGCCCCAGATAATAGAGACGATTACCGCCGTATAAAAGCTCTCCACCGAGATACCATCAACATACTCAGCAATAAGGAGAAGGGTGCCAGCTATCGCAAGGACACGGATAAGGGCCCGAATCAACATGCAACTATCATATCACGCCCAAAGACTTTACATGTACGGCAAAAGATTGTCGTAAAAAGAGTCAAAAAACTCCAACCCCCAGGCCAACAGTAGATCCATGCGCCCCATAATCATCAGTACACCGAGCGCGATCAGAACAATGCCACCCACGTTAGACAGCACAGTGGTGACCCTGCCCCACTTTTGAAAGGCAGTTTGAGCTTTTTCTAAAAGAACTGCAGTGAGTAGAAACGGCAACCCGAGACCTATCGAAAAGATGCCGAGAAGTACTGCACCTTGAATCACCGTTGAAGAGGTAGATGCAAAAAGTAGTACGGTGCCGAGAACCGGGCCGATGCAAGGGCTCCAACCCAGTGCAAAGAGAGCTCCTATAAGCAGCGAGCTAAATGGACTCCCCACCGAAAGCCATGTAGGAATACCGATATTCTTTTGTCCAGAAAGAAACGGGATACGCACCCCAAGCATCACAAGACCAAAAATAACGAGTATGACACCTGCAGCTTGGCTTAATAGCTCTCGCCATGGGCCGATAAACGCGCCGAGAAAGCCTGCAAATGCGCCGAGAAGTATAAAAATAACCGAGAACCCGAGCACAAATGCGGCCGCGTTGCGCACCACCTTACCCTGCCCCCCCGCAATAAACGCCAAATAGCCCGGCACGATAGGTAGCGTACAAGGCGCTAGGAACATCAGTATGCCCGCCAAAAATGCTGCAGGAGCGAGAAGTAGTGGGTCGAGAGGAGTCATCCCTCTATCTTACCCTCCCAACCAAATTCGCTGTATAGTTCTCCCCTTTGGATCGCATCAAGTGCAGCACGAAAGGGTGCCACCATCTCGGGAAGGTTATTGAGCGGAAAGAACTGCATGTCGTCACACTTTTCTGGCTCCATGTTACGCGGCTCACCAGGGTCTTGCATGGGAGAAAAATAAAACCCAACTCGTGAATGACCGCCAGAGTCCGGGGACCAGCGATGTTGCGCATGTAAAAACTTAAGATTTTTAGGATCAACTTGGAGACCTGTTTCTTCCCAGGCCTCACGAGCACAAGCTTCGGCCATAGTTTCTTTATCCTCGCCGTGCCCTGCAGGAAAGCAGTATTTACCGTCTTGCCAGCCTGTATTGGCGCGCCTGCCAAGCAAGATCTTGCCGTCGCGGATAAACACAAAACAAACTTCGGGGATCAGTTTATACCGCTCGGCCATAGGTTACTTTTGTGCCATCAGTTTTTGGTGTTCTTCAGTGTTCTTAAGGCCGCAGTTCTTCCATTTTTTGCCAGAACCGCAGGGGCACGGGTCGTTACGGCCTACTTCCTCACTGCCTTCTTCAGTCTGGAGTTTAAGAATTGGCTTCGGGAGCGGTGTTACGGCAAGAGAAGTAGCTTGGTCCGCCTGATCTTTCGACAGTTTGTCTATCATCTCAAAAATCTGGTTGGCCGCCATCATCTCCATCTGTTTATACATCTGTGTACCCTCTTTGCGGTACTCGGTTAGCGGATCACGCTGGCCGTAGGCACGGAGGTTAACCGAACCGCGAAGATATTCCATGCTCTCCAAGTGCTCTACCCAAAGCATGTCGAGAGTTTGGAGCACAATGCGGCGTGCCGAGGCCAACAAGCCCTCGCGGCCAAGCTCCTCTTCTTTCTTAACCAAAAGCGCCTGCGCCTCTTCGCTTCCTTCTGCAAGCTCGTGAAGTACGGCTTCCACCTCATCATTGGTTCCCACCAACACTGCGCGGCGTTTGACATATACCGCCTTGCGCTGACGATCAAGCACGTTGTCGAACTCAAGCACGTGTTTGCGTGAGTCAAAGTTAAAGCCCTCGATCTTAGTTTGTGCGGTCTCAAGGGCACGGGTCACCATCTTGTTTTGGATTGCCTCGTCTTCCGGTATGCCAAAACGGCCCATCATGTTCTTAACCATGTCGGAGGCAAAGACGCGCATCAGCGAGTCTTCGAGTGATACAAAGAATTGCGTCTCGCCCGGGTCTCCTTGGCGGCCAGAGCGGCCGCGTAGCTGGTTGTCGATACGGCGCGCCTCATGACGCTCAGTACCAAGCACAAACAAACCGCCAAGCGACTTTACTTCTTCATACTGCTCAGGCGTTGCAAGTGCGCCGCCAAGCTTAATGTCCACGCCGCGGCCTGCCATGTTAGTGGCAACCGTCACCTTGCCCTTGCCGCCCGCTGCAGCCACTATCTCGCCTTCCCGCTCATGGTTCTTTGCATTCAAAATTTCATGCGGCACACCCTCCTGCTTTAAATAGGCAGAAAGAAGTTCGTTCTTCTCCACCGAGACAGTGCCCACCAAAACCGGCTGACCTTTTTGCTGCAGTTCTTTAACTTTTTTAGCGAGAGCCTTAAATTTGCCCTGCTCAGTCTGGAAGATGAGGTCGTTATTGTCCTTACGGACAACCGGCTTATTAGTCGGAATCTCTACCACCTCAAGGCCATACACCTTATAAAACTCCTCGGATGAGGTTTTGGCGGTGCCCGTCATGCCCGCCAACTTGTCGTAGAGACGGAAAAAATTTTGATAGGTAATAGAGGCAAACGTACGGCTCTCTTTCTGGAGCGGCACGCCTTCTTTTGCTTCAACAGCCTGATGGAGACCTTCGCTCCAGCGGCGGCCTGGCTGCATACGGCCTGTAAACTCGTCAACAATAACCACCTCTCCATTGCGCACCACATACTGCTTATCGCGCGCAAAAAGCGCTTTAGCGCGAACAGCAGTCTCTAGATGGTGCACGTATTTAATCCCCTGCTCGGTATAAATATTTTCAATACCCAGCAGTTTTTCTGCATGAGTGATGCCTGCGTCAGTAAGTTGTATGGCGCGGCGCTTTTCATCTACCGTGTAGTCAGTCTCAGGTACGAGTTTAGCAGCAATAGCAGAGAAAGTGCGGTACAGGTCTTCAGAGTCTGACGTGGGCGCAGAAATAATAAGCGGCGTACGGGCTTCGTCGATAAGAATTGAGTCGATTTCGTCCACCACAGCAAAATTAAACCCGCGCTGGCGAAGATCTTCTTTCTTGTAGGCAATATTGTCGCGCAGATAATCGAAGCCGAACTCAGAGTTAGTGCCGTACGTAATATCAGCTTCATATGCTTCACGACGCGTTACGGGTCGCAAAAATTCATGGAACACATGGAAGCTCCCCTGCTGGTCGCGTGCTGCATCTTCTTCTGTCTGTACGTGGCTGCCATCGTAGCGAAACGATGTGTTGTGGTTTATCACACCCACACTCATACCAAGCGCGGCATACACCTGCCCCATCCATACTGCGTCGCGGCGCGCCAAGTAGTCGTTAACTGTAACCACATGCACTCCTTTGTTGGGAAGCGCGTTCAAATACGCTGGCAGCGTTGCCACCAGCGTCTTACCTTCGCCGGTTTTCATCTCGGCAATGCCCCGGTTATGCATCACAAAGCCGCCAATAAGCTGTACATCAAAATGGCGGATCTTGAGCGTGCGACGCGCTGCCTCGCGCACACTTGCAAAGGCCTCAGGCATAATATCCTCAAGCGTTTCGCCCGCTGCAAGACGGTTACGAAGCTTGTGGCTTTGTTTGCGCAGCTCCTCGTCAGACAAGGCCTGGAGCTGCGGCTCCAGCGCATTTACCGCCTCTACGAGAGGCTTTGCCTGCTTAATAAGCGTATGAGTCCCCTGAAAAATATTAGAGAGAAACACGCGGGAATCATAGCATATTTACAAAGAAAAATCCCCGCTGTTACGCGGAGACTTTTCTTCCGAGAGGATCTCGAATTTAGCGGCGCTTTTTAGTTGCCTTCTTTTTCTTTGCCGCTTTTTTCTTTTTTGCCATTGTAGTGGCAGCCCAGGGGCTGCGTACTTAGTTTTCGCATCGATTCGACCCGCACATTCGATGCCTTAGTAACAGTATTAGTAATTTAATCTGGTAATACAATGAAAATTAATTTCAAACTGTGGATATCTTTGTGCGCGCTAAGCTACGCAATGATTCTTACCTCAGGCTCAATAGTGATATTACATTTGTTTTTTACTTCTAAAGAAACTTTTTCTGCAAGTGCGCGCACATCGTGTGCCGAAGAATTTCTTGCTGCAGCGACAACCAACAATTGTTTTTCAAACAATCGTGCACCTCCTACACTGGTTCCGCGCAGATTAAGCGCATGATCAAACAGCCACGCCAGAGGAACTTTTACACCAGCAGTCTCTGGCATAGTAAACAGCGGTAGTTCAGGGTATAGTTCTTGCAACTTTTTCGCCGAATTTTCCGACAAAATAGGGTTCTTAAAGAACGAGCCGGCGGTACCTTCAACACTCAAGTCCGGAAACTTATTCGCACGGATCTCTAACACTGCTTCGCGTATGTCAGTGATGCTTGGATTTTGCCCTGCAAAGCGCACTGCAAGATCTTTATACGATGTAACGGGCACGGGAGTGGCACTGAGATGCAGCACTGCTCTAAGCACGACATACCGCCCTTCTTGCTGTTTAAACACAGAGCTGCGGTATCCCATACCCAACTGGTCTCTAGACAAACGCTCCACCTTGCCGCTTTGAGTATCAAGTGCCTCAACCCACTCCAAGGTCTGTGAAAGCGCCTGCCCATAAGCGCCAATATTTTGCACTACGGCGCCACCCACGGTACCTGGTATGCCCGACAAGTTTTCTATGCCCCACAGATTTTTAGCAACCGCACGGGCTACAAGCGCGTCCCAGTTTTCTCCTGCGGCGGCAATAAGTGTAGTCTCCTCTTCTTCGACACCGGCGAGCTCTACTTTAATGACCAGACCGTCAAAGCCGGCATCATCAATAAGCACATTTGAGCCGCCGCCCAACATGAACACTCGTAGGTTCTTTTCTTTAGCAAAAGCCAGGGCCTCAGCAATATGTTCTACAGACGCGGCACGGGCAAAAAATCGTGCCGGCCCGCCAAGTTGAAAAGTCGTTAAAGGTCCGAGCGGGATCTGCTCTTGTATCTCCATACCTGTAGTGTGCACCGAGTGGGAAGCGGATGCGAGCTCCAAAACATTGTCCTAATGTGAGTGCAGTCGCTCCCCACTCGAAGCACACTCCCTTGTAGTATAAACCGCAAAATGTAATCCCAGAAACGACGAACTCCGCCG
>CAZXKI010000049.1:0-5842 GCA_964641145.1 uncultured Candidatus Saccharibacteria bacterium
TAAGACCGATGTTCGGACCTTCAGGAGTATGGATCGGACAGAGGCGGCCGTAGTGAGACGGGTGCACGTCGCGCACTTCAAAGCCGGCGCGCTCGCGGGTAAGGCCTCCCGGACCAAGAGCTGACAGCGTGCGGAGGTGCTCAAGCTCGGTAAGCGCGTTTTCCTGCTGCGCAAACTGGCTGAGCTGGTTGGTAGTGAAAAATTCTTTAATGCGGGCCTGGAGCGGACGCGGGTTCACGAACTGCACTGGCATCGTTGCCTCGGCATCGATAGTCGACATGCGGTCCTGGATGTTGCGCTTCATGTGGGTCAAACCGACACGAAGGCGCGACTGAAGCATCTCGCCTACATAGCGCACACGGCGTGAGCCAAGGTGGTCGATATTGTCCTCAACAGCCTCCGGGTCATTCTCAAGCTTGATCACTTGGCGAAGCACGGTGACTACATCGTCGAGAGAAAGGATCTTGCGGCCAAGCTCCTTCTCGTCGAGTGACTTGTTGAAGCGCTGGTTAAAGCGGTAACGGCCAACGCGAGACAGGTCGTAGCGCTCTTCGCTAAAGATAGAGTCTATATATTCGCGAGCATTGGCGCTGGTTGCCAAGTCGCCATCGCGAAGGCGCTTGTGGATTTCGACATACGCCTCATCAACTGTCTTAGCGGTATCTTTTTCGATTGCGCTCTCAATCCACTGTTTTTCTTCTGGAGTATGCGAAAAGAGCGACTTCAAATCGCTGTCATACTGTGCCCCAAGGACACGAAGAAGTGAGACCGCCGGGAACTTGCGCTTGCGGTCGATGCGGACTGAAACTTCATTGTCTGCTGCAGCCTCGATCTCAATCCAGGCACCACGTGCAGGAATGATCTTGGCGCCAAAGTGGCGTTTGCCCTTCACTTCTTCAGCCGTAAAGAAGACACCGTATGAGCGGGCGAGCTGCGGCACAATAACGCGCTCAACACCGTTAATAACAAAGGTGCCGTGCGAAGTCATGACCGGCATGTCAGCAAGGAAAATCTCCTGTTCCTTTTCGCTCCCGTTTGCCTTGTTCTTAAGGCGAACAATGGCACGCACCGGAATATCAAGCGTCAGCTTTTGCGCCTTTGCGTAGTGCTCATCGTACTTCGGCTCCCCCATTTCGATCTTCACAAATTCGAGATCGAACTTCTTGCCGGAATAGTCCTTTATAGGAGTGAACTCCTTAAAGGTCTCTTTTACTCCTTGTTCGAGGAGCCAGCGATATGAGTCGAGCTGGGCCTGACCCAAGTTGGGAGTTGCAACACGAGGCTCACGGTACCGGTTGAAAAACTTTTGCTGACGCATGGGGCTAAATAATTTAACGGGGGTTAATAATTACCGAACCGAACAAAAGTAATCTAAAAAACTAACGCAACTAAGTTATCCACAGCCCTATAACACGAAAAAGTGCGGGGGCATACGCTCCCTTGCTCGAGTCTTCAAGCTCTCCTATTTGGTAGTTCCCGCTACCACTATGTTGTATCGAAACCCCGCTTCTCGATACTCAATCTAAGCCCCGCTTTGGTTTCAATAATGAGTATACGCCCTTTCTAACCCCCGTCAAGCCGGGCTGGGTATAAAGTTGACCGATAGCCTTATTTAATGTCAAAGTAGCTTCCAACCAGACACCCAAAGGAGGGCTCGATGCTGGATGTTCTTAGAAAGTTCTTCTGCGACCAAATGGCAACAGGGTGGGCTGGAGGAGACGACGGCAATAGTGCCACCATGGTCATTCTCGGCGCCGAGTTTCAAGGGAAATATCTGGTCCGAGATGACAGAAAACTAGGCTTACGCCTGATGGACCAATGGGGCAACGATCCGGTCACCGGTCAACCGACCGGGTCGGTAACCATTGAGACCCTCACTCGACCCTCGCTTCTTTTGTGGGCAATGTGGTTTGGGGGCAAACCATACAAGAAAGAGTGTCTGCCATTTCTGCGCGAAGAAGTACTGCTCCCGGTCTACCAAAGTGGCGAGTTCTATGGAGGGCGTGGAAAGAACTGGACCGGAAGCTTCGGCACCGACAACTTCCTCTACTCCAACACCTGGACTGGCGACTTCTCCAGATTCTCAGGAGAAGAGCGTATTGTAGGTAGAGAAACCGAGCTTCTGGAAGATGGTCGCACTTCCGTGCGCGTACCCATGGGAGGTCATCGGTACTGGGGCGGCTCCTTCTCGTTCCTTCGATAAAACTGCAGGCGGCGCCCAAGGGCGCCGCTTCTACTTTTTTATTTAGGGTTACTTCTTTTTTTATCTTTCCAAGCGTCCATTTGAGCGTGATTGCCCGAGAGAAGCACTTTGGGCACTCGATACGACTTCCCCTTTACCTTGAGCACTTCTGGCCGAGTATAGACATCATGGCTGGCCACCCGAGACTCTTCCAAACTCTCAAAGCGGCCGAGTACACCCTTAATCTGGCGAGCAGCCGCATCGATGATTGCCAAGGCTGGCACTTCGCCACCTGTTAGGATGTACGGACCTACCGAAACTTCTTCGGCTTTCAAAATCTTTTTAGCGCGAGCATCAATGCCTTCGTAGCGGCCGCAGACAATAATAACGTCTTTGTTTTTAAGAAGAGATTTAGCGTAAGCGTTCGTAAGTTCTTTACCGCCCGCAGAAGTGATAAGCACTTTAGCTTTCGGCTTGCTCTTTTTTATCTTCTGCACAGCGCGGATCACCGGCTCGGCCTGCACCACCATGCCCGGGCCGCCGCCATAGGGACGCTCGTCTACCTTGCCCCACTTGTTGGTAACAAAATCACGGAGTTGGTATGTCTTAACAGAAAACTTTTTCTCCTTTTGCCCACGCCCAAGGATCGACGCGTTTGTATACGCCTCAATAGTCTCCGGGAACAGTGTTACGACATGAAAATTCACAAACCTAAAATACCACACTTTTTATTGTTTGTCAGCATTTCGAACAAAACTAAATTTTGAAGCAACGGATACAAAAAGCAAAGCGGCGACCTTGTGGATAGATCGCCGGATGCTGAGAAATTTAGTTTTGTGAGAAAGATTAGAGTCTCAAGTCTTCCATCGCTTCATCAACAGACTTCATCTGCTGAGAAGGTTCTGCGGAAGCGCCCGATGAACCACTGTCCCAGCCGCCTGCGCGAGAGCCGCCTGCTGGTTCGTTGATCTTAAGATTTACACGCGCATTGTGCTTCATCCCAACCACGCGAAGAAGCGTGCGGATTGCCTTAGCGGTGTTGCCTGAGCGGCCAATCACCTTGCCCATATCATCTCCGTGGAGATCAAGAGTAAGAAGCACACCCATCTCGTCGACGGTGCGCCCAATTTTGACGTCTTCTGGGTGTTCTACCAGCCCCTTAACGACAAATTCCAAAAATTCCTGATCTTTTTCTGCCATGCTGTATATTTTAAATATTAAAAGGCTAGACCTCTTAATATCTTATGAACTTAAGAGTTAAGCTGCAACTGCGTTATCCCCCTCTGCTGGTGCAGCTGGAGTTTCTGCCGGCGCCGCTTCAGGTGCTGCAGCTTCTGCTGCCGCTTCGCCCTCTACCTTCGGCGGAGATTTGCGCGGAAGCACGTTTATCTTCTTGCCTTCAATAACTTTCTGAGAAACGAGGAGGTTATGAACCGTATCAGAAACAGTGGTGCCCATTGAGATCCAGTATTTAATGCGGTCTGCCTTAAGTTCAACACGGTCGGTGCGGGCATCATACGAGCCAAGCATCTCTTTGTAGTTGCCGGTCTTAGCGGCGCGCTTTGCCTCAACCAAAATAACCCGGAAAGACGGGTCGTTCTTGCGGCCAACGCGCTGTAATCTGATCGTAAGCATGTGCGCGACACTGTAGCATATATGTGATAGAGTGGCAACACGTGAAGCAAGGTAAGGAGAAAACAGGCAAACGGCTCATCTCCGGAGTCATACAGGTCAACCGCAAAGGCACCGGATACGTAGCCTGGCCGGAAGAACCGGAAAAGGACGATATCGAGGTTAAAACCGAGGCTCTTCTGGGCGCCCTAAATGGCGATACGGTGGAAGTTGAGCTGGCAGGGCTCTTCCCTCGCCCGCAGGGCAAAGTGCGCACGGTAGTAGCGCGCGCTAAAGAAGAGTTTGTAGCCACTATTGTTGATGGCCGATCTGCAAAAGCAGATGACCAGCGCATGTACCGCCCCTTCGACTTAGCTGAAGCCAACAACTATGCACCAGGCGAGAAGGTGCTGGTTCGCCTCGTTTCTTTCGACGGTAAAAGCGACCCTAAGGGATTGATCGTTAAGCACTTGGGCAAGGCCGGCGAACACAAGGTAGAAATGAACGCGATTGTGCTAGCACACGGCTTTAGGACCGAATTCCCTGAAGCAGCGGTGCGCGAGGCCCGCGACCTAGAGGCCCGCCACGCAGAAATAATTGAGAGTGAGTTACAAAAGCGCACCGACTTCCGCGGCACGCCGACTATGACGATCGACCCCGCTGACGCCAAAGACTTTGACGACGCCCTTTCTATTGTTGAACTTCCAAATGGCGAGTTTGAAGTGGGTGTGCATATTGCTGATGCCACACACTTTGTAGTGCCCGGCACCGCTTTGGACGACGAGGCTCAGCGTCGCGGCACCAGCGTCTATCTCGTAGATTCAACGATCCCCATGCTCCCCCACGAGCTTTCGGCTGGCATTGCATCGTTAAAGCCCGACGAAGACCGTCTCGCCTTTTCTGCAATCTTTAGAATGAACGCCAAGGCCGAGGTGCTTGAAAGCAAATTTGAAAAGACGGTGATCCGCTCGCAAAAACGCTTTACGTACGAAGAAGCTCAGGAAGTCTTGAACAAAGGCCAAGGGACATTTATTACAGAACTGGGCCAGATGCGCGCTTTGGCCCGCATATTGCGCAAACAGCGCGAGCAGGAAGGCGCCATAGATTTTGGTGATAACGAGGTTAAGTTTAAGCTCGATGAAAACGGCAAGGTCATAGATATCGTGCGCAAGACGCGCATTGAGACCATGCTCATGATCGAAGAGTTTATGCTCCTCGCCAACCGCGAAGTAGCTACCTATATCTCTAAACTAGCTGAGAAGGTGCCGGAAAAGAATCTTGTATTCCTATACCGCATCCACGACGAGCCAAAAGAAGACCGCATTGGAGAACTGGCGACCTTTGTCCGCGCTATCGGCTACGACTTTGCCGGCACAAAAAAGAAGCCGAGCGTTAAAGATATTGCCAAGCTTCTTAAAGATATCGCCGGCAAGCCGGAAGAACATTTGATTCGCACCGCAACACTGCGCTCGATGGCTAAGGCTATTTACTCGACCAAAAACATCGGGCACTTCGGGCTTGCCTTCCGCTACTACACCCACTTTACGTCGCCGATCCGCCGCTACCCGGACATGCTTGCGCACCGGATACTTGCCTCACACCTAAGCGGTGCGCCGATAAGCCGCAGCGAGTACAGCAACCTAGAAAAAATGTGTATTGCCGCTTCGGCACGAGAAGCTGAGGCAGTAGATGCCGAGCGCGAGTCTATCCGCTACAAACAAGTGGAGTATATGGCGACTAAAGTTGGCCAGGAGTTTGATGCCGTAATATCCGGCGTAACCGACTGGGGCCTCTATGTTGAAGAAAAGTTAAGCGCCGCCGAAGGCTTGGTGCGCATCCGCACCTTGGGCCAGGAGTTTTTTACCTATTCTGCAAAAGAGTACGCAGTCGTAGGCGAACGTACAAAGAAAAAGCACACCTTGGGCGACAAGGTGCGCGTGAAGTTGGTGGGGGCAGATTTGGCCGCCCGCACCCTCGATTTCGAACTGGTCCGCTAGTCGAACCTGAGTTCTTTGTTCGCTTTTCCGAAGTGATCGCGGACCACAGACG
>CAZXKI010000050.1:0-5746 GCA_964641145.1 uncultured Candidatus Saccharibacteria bacterium
GACTTTGTCTAAAAAGTGCCCAAATTTGTCTATGTGTTTGCGCTGGTTGGGGAGCAAAGAGGCGAGTGGGGTGAGGTTTATAAGCGTGCCCATCGCGCCGCGCACAGGCTCTATCTGCACGTTGCTAAAGTCCCGCGCCATCCACGTGAGCGAGTCTTCGGTAAAGCGCCAATAATCTTTGTAGTAGCCCTTCTCTGCATGATAGTAAAAGAGAAATGGCACAAACACATACAAGTAGCCGCCGGGTTTAAGCGTGCGATACAGTTCTTTAAACGCCTCTATCGGGTTCTCTACATGCTCAAGTACTGACATGCAGATGTAGGCGTCGACAGTGTTGTCGGCAAAGGGGAGATGTTGAATGTCGCCCACAATGTCAGGGTGATAGGTGTCTATGACATCGAGTATTTTGTAGCGGGCCGGCGAGTTTTTAAGATACGCAAACATCTCCGAGACGCCACGATTATTTTCTTTGAGCTTGAGCGTGCCGCCAATATCAATAACCTCCTCTTTGTTGTTGAATATCGTTAAGAGTTTTTCTCGCTCAAATTCTTTCCACTTCATATCGTTGTGCTGGGGAGAGGACTCGAACCTCCAAGCCTTGCGGCACCAGTTCCTAAGACTGGCGCGTATACCAATTCCGCCACCCCAGCATCCGCTATTCGGGTGCGCCCACTAGGATTCGAACCTAGGACCTTCTCCTTAAGAGGGAGCAGCTCTACCAACTGAGCTATGGGCGCAAACATAAACGGCCATATCAAATAAAGTGCAGATATGGGCGCGTATCAACAAAATACAACAAAAACTGCCTGCCCACAATCATGCGAGGAATCTTTGTGCCGGGGGTGGGAATCGAACCCACACGAGATTTTAAGGCCTCCCAGGATTTTAAGTCCTGTATGTCTACCAATTCCATCACCCCGGCATGGAGGGAATCGGTCACAGGTTTGGCTTTGCCAACCTGCGACCCCGCCTCGCTGTCGCTATACGCGACATGCTTCGGCTTGCGATTCCCGACACAAAGCACGCAGGCGCTTTGCTCCATGGAGGCCATGGCGGGAATCGCACCCGCGTATAAAGGATTTGCAGTCCCTTGCCTTACTACTTGGCGACATGGCCGTATTGAATACTGTAACGTTAGTTTGAGAGCTCGTCGAGCCGCTGGCGGTTTTTCTCGCCGCGGTCAATGACAAACTCAACATGGCTTGGCATCGAGCCCTTGATACGCTTTTTGTAGAAGTCGCCCAGCTCGGCGCGGTTGCGGTTGGCAAACTTCAGGGCACTTTCTTCAGCGCTGTCTGGGAGCACAGTTATATAGATAATCCCGCGCTTGTTGTCGTCACTTAGCTCTGCGCGCGTGACGGTTATCAGCGACTCGCGGCCAGCCTCGCGCACTAAAAACTCTGCAGCAACGGTGCGCAACGCTTCTTGCATTCGTTCGTGTCTGTTGTCCATATACGAGTAGAGTTACTTCAATACGATAGTAAATATCTCCAGTTTGTCATTGGCGGCCGGCTCAGCATTTGTTTTAACCTGCGCGCCAAACTCGGTGCCGGCCTCGACCACTTTAACCTGCTTCTTCTGCGACTGCAGGGACGTGATCTCGCCACGGCCCACTTCAAAATCTCGGCGCATGATCTTTACTTCTGCACCTTGCTTAAGCTCGCCTTCCTCAACGCGGCCGCCCAAGACTATCTTTCCTTTATCAGCGCCGAATATCTTAAGGATGCGCGCTGAGCCAATCCTTTCTTCTACGTGTTCGCGCGGACGGCGCTTCTCAACCTCTTCACCGAGCCACTCCGCGAGTTTGTAGATCACATCAAACACTGCCACCTCTACTCCTTGGCGCTCTGCGATGTCGCGCGCAGTTTGTTCTACTTTAACGTTAAAGCCAATCACCAGGCCCGGGGTTTTGCCGCCAATCGCGTAGCGCACATCGCCCTCGGTAATAGGGCCCACGCCGCGCGAGACTACACGCGTCTCTATGAGATCACTTTTAGGAAGTTTCTCAAGTTCGTGAAGCACGGCGTCGCCAGTGCCTGAGACATCGGTTTTAATAACGAGTGGTAAGATAACACGCTCGATCGCATCTTCTTGTGTTCCGGCATCGGCGTCGCCCTTTTCGCTTCTTATTGTCTCCTGCGGATTCGCACTACGACGCTTCAAAGACGACGCCTCTGCCGCTTCTTTGGCATCTGTTTCAGCCTCTTTTTTAGTCTCAACTGTTTTAAAGCGTGCGCCTACGGTAGGGAGTACCGAAAATCCGACAATCCGCACCGGGCTTGCGGGGCCGGCTTCTTTAATCGGCTTGCCCAAAAAGTTTTCCATAATGCGCACTGGCGCAAAGGCTTCGCCGGTTACCACAAACTCTCCAGAGTTTATCGAACCGTTTTCAACGATAAGAGTCGCGGTGTTGCCGCGCTTGTTGTCTATATGCGCCTCAATAACGACGCCTTCGCCAGGAAGCGAGGCGTCTGCAGAAAGCCCTTCAAGTTCTGCAGCAAGCAAAATAAGATCAAGGAGTTCGGGCACGCCTTCGCCGCTTTTGCCAGAGACCGGCACCCATGGCACTTCGCCGCCCAAGCCTTCAAGATATATACCATTCTCGAGCAGGGTAGACTTTGCTTTCTCAATATTGGCAGTCGGCTTGTCTATTTTAGTAAACGCGACAATGTAGGGGATCTTTACGCTTTCAATAAGTTTAAGCGCCTCAAGTGTCTGCGGCTTTACGCCATCTTCAGACGAGACCACCAAAATAGCGACATCGGCGACCTCAAGGCCGCGCGAGCGCATTGCTTTAAACGCCTCATGGCCTGGCGTGTCGAGGAAGGTGATCGTGTGCTCGCCCGAAGCATTTTTATGCACGGCTTCGTAGGCAGAAAGATGTTGGGTAATGCCGCCTGCTTCGCCCTCAACAACGTTGGTCTTGCGGATATAGTCGAGCAGCGTAGATTTGCCGTGGTCGATATGTCCCACGATTGCAACAACAGGAGGGCGGGTGCCCTCTATGGCCTTGGCAGCATTCATATAGAGTGGACGAGAGTGCGTGGTCAGAGTATATACTTAAACTGCCTTTTTATGAAGTTTTGGCTATCTGGGAAGCCTAGGAGAATCTACGCAGACGCAGCGGCAGCAACGCCGCTTTCTTTAGGTGTGCAACGTGAGATGAGGCGCTTAGAGCTACTCTACGGCAACCCTGGCGGTTTGCATAAGGAAGCAGTGGCAGCCAAAAAAGAGCTGGAGCGTGCGCGCGAGCGTGTGGCTAAGGCCATCGGCGCACACCCCGATGAAATATTTTTTACGTCCGGCGGAACCGAGTCAAACAACCTTGCAATCTTGGGTGCACTGCGCCCGCTCTTGCGCGAGCAGGGCGAGTTAAGTGCCATTACTACCTCTATTGAACATGTGTCGGTGCTGGAGCCGCTTCGGATTCTTGAGCATGATGGTTTGTATACAGCCGAACTAAAAGTAAACGAAAGCGGTGAGGTGTCCGCTAAAGATATCCGCGAAGCTATAAACGATGAGACCGTCTTAGTTTCGGTGCAGATGATCAACAGTGAGATTGGGACGATACAAAACATTCGCGAGATCGCAAAAGAAATTAGACATGTTAGAAAGTTCCGCAGTTCTACTCTTCAGGAACGCGGAACATCTTCTGCTGAAGATGTTCCTATGTCCGCTGCCGTCGCAGCTCCCAACATTCCTGAAGAGCAGTCTGCGGCTCTGCCGCTTTATTTCCATTGCGACGCGTCGCAGGCGCCGTTGTGGCTGCCTATTAATGTAGAGAGGCTGGGCGTTGATCTGCTGACGCTCGATGCACAAAAGATGATGGGGCCAAAAGGCGCCGGCGTACTCTATATAAGGAGGGAGGTGGATATAGAGCCTATCCTCTGGGGTGGCGGGCAAGAGCGCGGACTGCGTAGCGGGACAGAAAATGTAGTCATGGCAGGCGCGATGGCACAGGCGCTCGAGGAAGCACAGGCTGGTGTTGAGGCGCGAGCTGCGCACCTAACAGTACTCCGCGATGATTTAATGAAAGAAATTCAGAAACGCATTCCGAACGCCGCAGTAAATGGCGCAGTGGGGGACGGTCGCGTTGCAAACAATATAAATATCTCTATACCGGGCCTCGATGCGCAGATGGCGGTGATTGCACTGGATGCCGAGGGGGTGGCGGCGTCTACGCGCTCGGCGTGCAGCGGTGGCGACGAAGAACCCTCCTATGTTATTAAAGCGTTAGGCAAGTCAGATGCTGAAGCAAAGTCTTCTATACGTATTACCCTCCTGCCCAACGCAACGGCAAGTGATGTTCGTCGCGTAGGTGAGGCCTTGGTAAAAATAACCACACTTTATAGCCAAAAGTCAAATAATGATGTAAGGTAGCCCACGGACAGTCTAGGGTGTTATAGCCACTAGAGGTTCTACTAAAACAACAGAGAAGAGAAGGAGACGTGTTTACATGTGTGGAATTGTCGGAATACTCGGTTCGCGACCTGCGGCACCGATTCTGATCGCGGCTTTGAGTCGCCTCGCATACCGTGGCTACGATTCGGCGGGCGTCGCAACGCTCGATGGCGGTCATTTGCATCGTCGCAGAGCCAAAGGCAAGATCGCCAACCTTCAGGAAGTGCTCCTCGCGAAGCCTCTGGGAGGTTCGATCGGCATCGGCCATACCCGTTGGGCAACCCACGGCAAGCCGACCGAGGCGAACGCCCATCCTCACGCCACGGCGCGAGTGTCGCTGGTCCACAACGGGATCATCGAGAACTACCATGAGCTCAAGGCTCGTCTGACGACCGAGGGGTCCGTTTTCCAGTCGGATACCGACACCGAAGTCGTGACCCAACTCGTGGATCACTATCTCGCGCGCGGCTTCGTGCCGCTCGAAGCAGTGCGTGCGGCCCTCAAGGAACTCACGGGAGCATTCGCTCTCGCAATCATGTTCAGCGGGTATGATGACCTCATCATCATCGCGCGTCGTGGCAGCCCGCTTGCGGTCGGCTACGGCGACGGCGAAATGTCGCTCGGATCGGATGCCGCCGCGCTTGCGACGGTGACCGACAAGATCTCCTACCTCGAAGACGGCGACCACGCGGTGCTCACGCGCAGCGGGGTGACGTTCTTCGACGCCGACGGCCGCGAGGTCAAACGCGAGGTTCATCATGGAGTTGCCAGCAAGCTCTTGGTCGACAAGGGCGGGCACAAGCACTTCATGGAGAAGGAGATCTATGAGCAGCCTGAAGTGGTTGGGCACACGCTCGAACACTGCCTCGATTTCTCGACCGGCGAGCTCACCTTTCCGGAAGGGGTTACGATCGACTTCGCGCACGTGCAGCGCATCTTGCTGACCGCGTGCGGTACGGCGTATCACGCGGCAAGCGTCGCCAAGTACTGGTTCGAGCACTTCGCTCGCGTTCCGGTCGACATCGACATTGCCTCGGAGCTTCGCTATCGCGAACCGCCCCTTTCTGACGGGACGCTCATGATCGTCGTCTCCCAGTCTGGCGAGACGGCCGATACGCTTGCTTCGCTTCACTATGCGAAGAAAGCGGGAATGAAAGTCTTGGCAGTCGTCAATGTCGCCGAGTCGAGCATCGCACGCGATGCAACGGAAGTACTCCAGACCCTTGCGGGCCCGGAGATCGGCGTCGCGTCGACCAAGGCGTTCACCTGCCAGCTGGCAGCGCTGGCAGCTCTGACGCTCAAAGCCCGCAACGACAAGGGCTACATGGACGACGATGACGACCGG
>CAZXKI010000051.1:0-5743 GCA_964641145.1 uncultured Candidatus Saccharibacteria bacterium
CATCAAGGGAGGAAAGTCTGCCGGCCTGCTCTTCAAGGTAGGCGGGTGTGTTTTTTGCAGAATCGTCCAAAACTTCCTCAAGAAGTGCGTGTAAAATCCAGCCGATTCGAGGGCCGGGATTTTCACGTGTAACCTCCATTACTCTTTTCCCGTCAATTGCCAACATCCCCACCGATATGGGGTCACGCAAAGCCTGCTCAATCATGGAATGGTATTTGCGCAGTCGGAAGGGTTGCTCTTTTGGTCTACCTGTTCCGATTCGGTCGCAGATACGCAGTTTTACGAGGTCTTCGATGTTGTCTCTCCCCACGTTGCGGATGATTCTGCGTACGGCTGATAGGGTGACTTTATCTGGGTCTGAAAAGAACATATGCCATCGGACCAGATTTTGAGTCTTCTCTACTATTTCACGTGAAAATTTTAAACCCTCCAGAGCTTTTTTGGTGATTTTTGCCCCTACTACATCGTGGCCGTAGAAGGTCCAGTCGTGCTTCTCGTCGGACCATCGGCGTGTTTTGGGCTTCCCCACATCGTGGAACAGGGCCGCTAAGCGTATATCAAAACTCCAGCCCTTATCAGCTGCATGCTGTAGGGAGCGTATATTATGCTCAAATACGTCGTATGAGTGGGCCTGATTCTGTTCAACACCCACTCCCTGCTCTATTTCAGGGACTATAAATTCCAAAAACCCCATCCCGCGAGCCGTTTCTAGGGCTTTCATGGGCTTTGGAGAGTTTATGATCCTTACAAACTCATCTCGTATACGCTCTTTTGATATTTTCGCTAACTGCAAAGCGTTCGCAATCATTGCTTCCTTTGTCCGCGGTTCTATGGAGAAGTTGAGCTCTGCGGCAATACGAACGGCTCTCAAGAGGCGCAAGGCGTCTTCTGAGAAGCGAGCGGACGGCTCCCCCACTGCTTTGAGGGTATTGTCCTTTATGTCCTTTATGCCATCGTAAAGGTCAACCATTTTCTTTTTGGAAGGGCTGAATGCTAGGGCGTTTATCGTAAAATCACGCCTCTTTAGGTCGTCTTCGAGGTTTTGACTGAAGTTCACACTGTCAGGCCTTCGGGCGTCACTGTACTTCCCTTCCAGGCGATAAGGGGTAACCTCAACAACTTTGAGTGTCTCCTCCTCCGATTCGGTTACTACCCCTACGGTGCCGAAGTCGTTGGTATAGTAGGTGTGATTGAATACGCCCTGAATTTGTTCAGGGGTGGCGTTGGTGGTAATGTCCCAGTCGTGTGGGGGGCGGCCTAATAGCAAGTCTCGAACACACCCCCCTACTACCCAGGATTCATAGCCTGCCTTTTCCAGTTGTTCAGTAATAGCCAGTATCTCCTTTGGTATTTGGCTACCCTTCAATTGCATGGCACAATTCTAGCACGCATCATTTGCCCCTGTAGCTCAATGGATAGAGCGCCTGGCTTCGGACCAGGAGGTTCCGAGTTCAAATCTTGGCGGGGGCGCAGGGCTTACGGTATTTCGAAAAGTAAGTATAATCGGGAGTGTTAGTGGGTTTTGGTGGATGAGTGCATTAAAAATGCGGCCATAGTTTAGTGGTAGGACGGCTCCTTGCCAAGGAGCAGGCGCGAGTTCGATTCTCGCTGGCCGCACCAGGCAACCAATGTGTTAAAGGACTCTGCAGGGGTGGATAAGTAGTTCGTTGCAAAATAAGGGTTTTTTTAGGACATATGTGGATAAGTTTGGGGAAATGTGCATAAAGGACGTCCTTAATATCCTAATTTATCAAATGTTTCTTGTGAAACCTTTCACGTGAAAATACCTATCTATGCCTAGTCCTAAGAGAAAAATAGGAGATATAGGAGAAGGTGTGGCTTGTAGGTACCTAGAACGGGAGGGCTATCGGGTTGTAGAGAGAAATTACTGGAAACCTTGGGGTGAGATAGATATTATTGCTGAAATTGGAGGCACGGTACATTTTGTAGAGGTTAAGTCCATTTCACGTGCAACACTGGGCGCAGTTCGTCCTGAGGAAAACTTTCATCCTGCGAAGATGAAAAGGCTTAGTAGGGTGGTCCAAAGTTACCTGTTGGAACGGAAAATTCCTGAGAATAAGCTTTGGCAGGTAGATCTGCTGTGTGTGGTGTTAAATTTTGAGTGCAAAACGGGGAAGGTTGAACATTTTGAGAACATAATTCTTTAAAATGTCTTTTATGAGACTTTTGGGTCTATCGGGCCGCTGGGAATTGAACCCAGTCTGTCTGCTCCCAAAGCAGATGTACTACCGGTATACTACGGCCCGTATGGGCTCTAGACTAGCATAGAATATAACTTATGGAACGAATCACATTAACGACACAACCTGAATCAGGGTATGAATTAATAGACTCAGGCAATGAGGAAAAGCTCGAACGTTACGGGCAGTATATGCTTGTGCGCCCTGACCCTCAGGCGCTGTGGGAAAAGGGGACTAAGGTCGAATGGGACTCTGCCCATGCGCGTTATATGCGCTCAGGAAAGGCGGGGGAGTGGCGGGTCGATAAAGATATGCCGAAGCAGTGGGAGATCGCGTTTGGGGGCCTTGTAATGCGTATTAAGCCCACATCTTTTAAACATACAGGACTATTTCCTGAACAGCAGGCTAATTGGAGTTGGATTCGAGAGGTGGTTGGGGCAGCTGGGCGCCCTGTCTCTGTACTCAACTTGTTTGGATACACAGGTGGGGCTTCTCTTGCAGCTGCTCAGGCAGGCGCAGAAGTGACCCATGTGGATGCGTCTAAGGCCGCAGTTGTTTGGGCGCGAGAAAACGCAGCACTCTCACATTTGGAAGACAAGCCCATACGTTGGATGGTAGACGATGTTTTGGTATTTGTAGAGAAAGAAATTAAGAGGGGGAAACGATATGACCTCATAGTGATGGATCCGCCAGCTTTTGGTCACGGCCCTAACGATGAGTTGTGGAAGATAGAGGAGAACTTCCTTGAACTTATGCGTCGCTGTAAAGAGCTTTTGTCAGAGAGGCCTGTAGGTATGCTGATAAATGGCTACGCTGCAGGGTATTCGCCTCATGTATTTGCTTACAATCTTGAGCCTTTTGTGGCTACATATGGCGGTATATTGCAGTACGGCGACCTTACTATTGCAGAAAGAGGGGGGAGGCTGTTGCCTGCTGGTATTTTTGCCCGCTGGCAGGTAGTCTGATGAAGAGGCGGGATTAGTTTAGTGGTAAAACGACAGTTTTCCAAACTGTAGTTGGGAGTTCGATTCTCCCATCCCGCACTATGAAAAAAATAATCATAGGTATTGTCGCCCTCGTGATCGTGGGGGCGGTTGGTTTCTTAGGGATGCAGAAGGCTGCAAGGTTGTCTCTTCCGTCTCTCAATGAAGTCGCGGCGTATTACACCATTATGGTTGAAGAACCGGAGCGAACGGTTCTTGCTGGTAAGGCGGATGAGAAAGCGCGCGAAACTATGCACCTTGCTCTCAGATCCGCTATAGCAGACTTTAAACAGGAGAGCGGTCTAGAGAGCCTTACAGAAGAGGATATACAGATTCAAGGCCTCGGAGCAGACCGCAAGTACGCTCTTGGGGCAGAGTATGACGAATTTCAAGGAAAGAACACGGTTTCGTATGTGTACCGTATCTACATGGATACCCTAGGAGCTCATCCTAATCACTTTTACCTGACGTTCACTTTTGACCATGAGGGGAATGAGCTGCTTCTGGGGGATATATTTACTCAAAATTCTGACTTCTTAACCCGTCTCTCGCAAGAAGCGTATGCGAGGGTGGTGGAGGAGCTTACTACCAGAGCAGGGGGAGAGGTGTATCCAGAGATGGCCGAGACTGTCCGTATGGGTACAGCTCCTTCCGCAGATGCGCTGCAGTTTTATTACCTTACCCCAACAGATCTCCATCTACTGTTTCCTCCGTATCAGGTGGCTGCATACGCTGCAGGATCGTTTGATATAGCCATACCGTTGTCGGAGTTGAGCGATATCTTAAAGCCAGAGTATCAATAAACGAAAAATCCCCCTGTGAGGGGATTTTTCGTTTCGAGAGGATCAGTATTAGCGAACAGCTTCTTTAAGAGCTTTGGCCGGCTGAAACTTAGGCACGCGCATTGAAGGTACGTTTACCGTCTCTCCAGTACGAGGGTTGCGGGCTGTGCGCGCTGCTCGCATCTTGGTCTTAAAGATACCAAGGCCTGCGATAGAAACCTCCTCATTCTTCTTCAGAGCTGATACGACGGCTTCAATCATGGCCTCAACTGCACGCTCAGAGTCGGCTTTAGTGCCACCGAGGACACTGTTTACCTTCTCTGCGATGTCTTGTTTATTCATAATCTAATGAATTAATGGCGAATAATGGCTAATAGCCCTGTGCAGGTAGTATATGCTCTTCAAAAAACGTTGCAATAGAGCCCTTGGGATACAAAAATTTGACAAAAATGCCAAAAATTTTCCAATTTATCGGGCAAACTCTATCGCACGAGTCTCGCGGATTACCATTACCTTGATTTCGCCGGGGTATTTCAGCTCGTTTTCGATTCGTAGAGCGATGTTTCGAGCAAGGTCGCGTGCGGCCAGGTCGCTCATATCATCTGGCTTGACGAAGACGCGAACCTCTCGGCCTGCTGAGATGGCGTAAGACTTTTCAACGCTGGCAAAGGAGTTGGCGATAGCTTCAATGTCTGCAAGGCGCTTAAGGTAGTTTTCCACTGAGTCGCGGCGGGCGCCTGGGCGGCCGCCAGAAATGGCGTCTGCCACCTGCACGATCACTGACTCAACCGTTTCGTATGGGTATTCTTCGTGGTGGGCTTGCATAGCCTTGATTACCTCCTCAGAAACATTGAACTTCTGGAGTATGCGGCGGCCAATCTCCACATGGGTTCCCTGCACTTCGTGGTCGAGGGCTTTGCCGATGTCGTGAAGGAGGGCTCCTGCGCGGGCTACCTGAGGGTTTGCCCCAAGCTCTTCTGCAATCATGCCGGCAAGGTGGGCCATCTCGACACTGTGCTGCAATACAGACTGGCCGTAGGAGGTGCGGAAGTGAAGGCGGCCTAAAATTTGGATAAGACGAGGGTCGAGGTTAAGTACCCCTGCTTCGAAGGCAGCCTGCTCGCCTTTTTCTTTAATAATTTTATTAACTTCAGCTTTTGCTTTTTCCGCAGTTTCTTCGATTTTTGCGGGTTGAATGCGTCCGTCAATAATCAAGTTCTCAAGGGCAACACGGGCAACGGCGCGGCGGATAGGGTCGTACGACGAGAGCACAATAGAGCCCGGAGTGTCGTCGATGATAACTTCTACCCCCGTCGCACGTTCAAAAGCTTTAATATTGCGGCCTTCTTTGCCTATGATTTTGCCCTTAATATCATCATTCGGGATTGTAATGGCTGTTGCCATAGTGTCAGAGGCGACAGAGTTGCCGAGACGGTGAATTGCCGTAGTAAGGATCTCGCGGGCGCGACGCTCGAGCTTTTCGGCGCCATCTCGCTCAAGTTTGTTGAGGCGGACCATAATGTCCTCGCTCGATTCGCGCTCAAGTTCAGCCATAAGCTGATTTTTGGCCTCTTCTTTGGTAAGGCCGGCAACGCGGGCGAGCTCCTCTGAACGCTCGCGAAGCATAGCGTCAGCGCGCTCTTTGATGGTCTTAATTTCCTCAATGCGAACCTTGGCGCCCTCGATTTCGCGGTCGAGCTCGCCCTGCTTCTTATCAAGAGCTTCTTCACGCTTAAAGACGCGCTCTTCGGCGCGGGTTACTTTGTCCTCCTTTTCT
>CAZXKI010000052.1:0-5343 GCA_964641145.1 uncultured Candidatus Saccharibacteria bacterium
GCCTTTTTGCCAGGCCTTACTCACTTTCCATTAACACACAAACAATCTTGTTGCGGGGGCAGGATTTGAACCTGCGACCTCCAGGTTATGAGCCTGGCGAGCTACTACTGCTCCACCCCGCTATATACCAATACTATACTATATATAAACTATGAAGTCTATATATGCCTCGCTCGCGATTATATAAAATTAAATTCTTCAAATACGCGCTGATACAGGTCCACGGTTGCGCGGGCATCTCGCTCGCTTAGTTTGTATCCTTCGCCTGCGTGCGCTATCTCGTTGCGCACCTTATGCGCCTTCCACGCCAGATCAAGGGTCGTAAACTGGAGCGGGTTCGCATCACGCAATTGCTCGCCAATGGTCGAGCCTCGGTACCCTTGGTCGGTTAAGAGTTGCCCCAGCATACTATCAGCCTCAATGATGGCGCGACGCCAATCGCTCTCCTGCTGCTGGCCGATAAGAAGACGCACATGCTCCCAGCGTGAGTTTTTAGGAATATCATCAATCACCGGCTCCTCGACAATCATGGCGCGGTCTCGCGCGCCAAAGCCTTCATGCTCGGCAAACACAATCCTAATACGCACATACACCACCAACGCCAAAAACACGACCGAGAGGGTCATGCCTACCAGAGCAAGCTGTCCGATCCAAAAAAACACCCAGTCCGGGACTTGTGTCACATCAACATCAACGCCACTTACCACTTCAAAAGTACGCGTAATGAGATACTCCAGGTTCAGAAAATTAACACTATCCATTACCCCTTATTGTACCCGGCTTTTTTCGAGTTCTTTACCTGCCACAAAAAGCGCCTGTTCATTACCGTGTGCAGCGGTAAATTGAATACCAACCGGAAGATCCCTCCCTTCTCGAGCTACTGTACCCATAGGCACTGACATAGCAGGGTTGCCCGTTAAGTTTGCAGTGACGGTAAAGACGTCGAGCAGGTACATAGCAAGCGGGTCATCAGTCTTTTCGCCGAGTTTTGGAGCAGGTGTGGGGGCAGAAGGGTTAGCAATAAGGTCAACACTCTGGAGTGCCTGTGCCACTTCCGCACGGAGCTTTTCGCGCGCCGCCGTAGCCTTGCCATAATAGGCGTCATAGTAGCCACTCGAGAGCACGTAGGTGCCGAGCATAATACGGCGGCGCGCTTCGGGTCCAAAGCCCATACCGCGCGACTTCGCATAATCTTCCCACTGCGATACCCCTTGTTTGGAAAGTCCGTAGCGCACGCCATCAAAGCGTGCCAGGTTGGCCGACACTTCTGCCGGCATGATCACGTAGTACACCGCAAGAGCCAAACCCGCAGATGGCAGCTCTATATCTACTAGTTCATGTCCTTGCGCCTTCAGAGCTGCCAGAGATGTTTCAAACTGCTCGAGCACATCTTTGTCTACGCCACTTTGGAGCAAGTGTCGCGGTACGCCAATTTTTTTAGGAGCAGCACTGCCTCCCACCATGTCAACAGAAGTGCTGTCGAGCGGATCTTTGCCCTTGATTGCATTAAAAATAAGCTCTGTGTCAGCAACCGTTTTAGTAAGCGGCCCTGCCTGGTCGAGCGAGGAGCCCATAGCAATAAGCCCCGAGCGCGACACCGCGCCGTACGTTGGCTTTAAACCTACAATGCCGCAAAAGCTTGCAGGCTCGCGGATAGAGCCGCCGGTGTCAGTGCCCAGCGCCCCAAGAGCCATGCTGGCCGCCACGGCTGCAGCCGAGCCGCCGGAAGAACCTCCTGGCATACGAGCTTCGTCGTGCGGGTTTTTAGTCGGGCCAAAGGCCGAGTTTTCGGTAGAGCTGCCGTGCGCAAACTCATCCATGTTGGTACGGCCGAGAAACACTGCGCCGGCTTTTTTAAGCTTGGCAGTTACGGTTGCGTCATAACTTGCGGTATATCCTTCCAACATCTTAGACGCGGCAGAAACGCGCTTTCCCTCAATCAAAATATTGTCTTTCATGCCCAACGGGATACCCAACAGCGGACCGCTCTCCCCTTGTACACGGCGTTCGTCTGCTAATGCCGCCTGTTTTTCTGCATCATCAAATACTTCCAGATAGGCATGGAGAGAACCGTCGCGCTTTTTAATCTCCTCCAGGCAGGCGCGTGTAAGTTCTACTGCAGAAATTTCTTTCTTCTGCAGTTTATCCGCCGCTTCGGTTATAGAAAGCTGGTTTACATTACTCATCTTTTTGAATGATTTTACGCACCACATTGTAGTCGCCTTCACGCTTAGGGAGCGCCACCAAGACAGCCTCACGCTTCCCTGCCATAGGGTCACCCTCAGTACGCGGCGTGTCCTCACGCATCGCGTTGTGATTTGCCGGCACTATAACCTCCATATCAGCAGACACTGCCGAGACCTGCCCTACATATTCCAAAATATTCGAGATGTCCTTTTGGAGAGAAGCGGTCTCCTCTTCCGATAGCTCGAGCCTAGCAAGTTCTGCCAAGCTCTTAATGTCCTCCTTTGAAACCATGAGGCAATAATACACGAATTTTATAAAAAGAAACGGCCCCAACTTTCGTTGGGGCCGCACGCGAACGCTGTCGTGATCAGCGGAAGAAGTACAGTCGCTGGCCCATGCCATGGTCGTTGTCAGCGATCGGATCCGCCCTGATAGCCCAGCTTCCGTCCGACGGGTTTTCTGACCAGACTTTGGTCACCGAAACCGACCACAGGAAGCCGTCGGCGTCGCGGATGTAGAAGGTGTTGTAGAGAGCCGGCTCGGCCTGCAACAGCCCCATCTCGGCGACCGGTTGCCGCTTGAGCAACTCCCAAAGGTCAGAGAGATACGTTTCGTACTGGCCGCCTGCCATGCTGATGATTTTCTTGTCACTCGGCGGATATCCCCGGTCGTAGAGCCACATCCGAAGGTCGGACGCCGGAATGCGCTCCTCCACCTTGTTGAGGAAGTGCACGATGAAGTCCTCGTTCATTTGATAGATCCGAACAGTCGCCGTCTCGCTGGTGTCCACCACGAAGTGGCCGCTGGCGACAAACCGGTCGGTGCCGTGAACGTTTACCGAGCCGACCTGGCGGAAGGCATCATGCTCGGTTTTGACGTACTCGTTCAGCCCGCTGGGCAGCTCCACCTGTCCGACACCGGGAAGCGAGACGGAGGTGGGAAGCAGATTCATGAAGTACGCAGCAATGAGGGCCCCGACCGCGAGCAGACCGCCGAGCACGATCGTGCGCAGGCGGGCAGAAGACAGGGTGATAGGCATAGGCTTGTATCCCTTCGTTGCTAGGGTTCAGTTCCAAAAAGATTTATACCCAAAATATATTACTTTGTCAATAGCTTCAAAAATTGCTCTTCCGTAAGTACTTCCACCCCAAGTTCTTCTGCCTTGTCGAGCTTAGAGCCCGCCTCTTCCCCTGCCACCACATAGTCTGTGTTTTTAGAGACAGAGGAAGAGACATCACCACCAGCCGCCCGCACCATTGCCTTAGCTTCATCGCGCGAGAGCGTGGGCAAAGTGCCAGTGAGCACAAAGGTCTTCCCTGCCAATGGCTTGGGTTTGCCATCATGAGCATAGTCATTCGTAATAGTGAGATGCTTTTTAAGCTGACCTAGTAACTTTTTATTTTCTTTATCTTTAAACCACGCCACTATACCTTCGGCAACCACATCACCAATGCCGTTGATCTGCATCAGCTGCTCAGCGGTTGCCGCGGCCACATCATCAATAGTCTTAAAGTTTTCTGCAAGCAAAATCGCCGTCTCCTCCCCCACCTGCGGGACCGACAGGCCTGTAATAAGTCGTGCAAGCGGTACATTCTCTGCAACTTTCTTAATAGATGCCGCGAGTTTTTTTGCAGAAATTTCTGCAAAACCCTCAAGGGTTAGCAGGTCTCCTTCTTTGAGGGTAAAGAAATCGTCAAAGTTAGTAACCAAACCTTTCTCCATCAGTGCATCAACCGTACTCGGACCAAGGCCTTCAATATTGAGTGCGCTTTTCGAACTAAAGTGCCTCAACACTCTGCGACGCACCGCAAAGGAGTCGAGCGCCACACACCGCCACGCTGCTTCGCCTGGGATGCGTTCAATCGAACCGTCACCACCACACTCGGCCACATGGGTTGGCCACTGGTATGGCTTCGAGTTTTTAGGCCGCAACTCTTTTAAGACCTGCACAATATCGGGGATCACATCGCCCGCTTTCTGTAAAATAACCGTGTCTCCAATGCGTACATCGAGCCGCCGTATCTCGTCTTCATTGTGGAGCGTAGCACGGCTCACGGTCGAGCCGGCAACTAGTACAGGCCGCAAGTGCGCAACGGGCGTAAGCACACCGGTGCGCCCTACCTGGAGCACAATATCTTCCACCACCGTGGTTACCTGCTCTGCCGGGAACTTAAATGCAATAGCAAACCGCGGCGCCTTACCCGTGTAGCCAAGCGCCTCTTGATACTCTCGACTATTAACCTTGATAACAATACCGTCTATCCAATACCCCTGAGCTTTATTCTTCTGCTTCCACTCATTCCAGTATTCCACCGCTTCTTCAATATCTTTTACTAACCTCCAATGTGGATTTACTTTAAACCCAAGTTCGCGCAAATATTCCAACTCCTCTTTCTGCGTCTCGGGCAAATCTTCGTTCGTCTCTGCTACGTCATATATAAATGTATCGAGCTTGCGGGATGCAGCTACCTTCGGGTCAAGCTGGCGAATGGAGCCCGCAGCGGCATTGCGCGGGTTGGCAAACAGCGGCTCGCCCTCTTTCTCACGTTCTGTATTTACTGCCTTAAGCGCACCCTCGCTCATCCACACTTCTCCTTCAAAAATGCCGTTAACCGGCCGCTCAAGCGTGATAGGCACCGAGCGTATGGTGCGCACGTTGTGGGTCACGTCTTCCCCGGTTACTCCGTCGCCGCGAGTTGCTGCTGTAACCAATACACCCCTTTCGTAGGTAAGCACTACTTTAAGCCCGTCTATTTTAAGCTCTGCAGTATACGCAGGCTGCACTTCTCCATAGTGAGGTTTTAGGAATCGCTTTACCCGCGCATCAAACTCGCGCAGCTCTTCCGGACTAAACGCGTCGTTAAACGACCACTGCGGCACTTTGTGCTGCACTTTCTTAAATTGGGCGAGCGGTGCAGCACCCACTCTCTGCGAAGGAGAGCTGGGCGCTACCAACTCTGGATACTGCTCTTCTATTGCAAAAAGCTCCTGCTCCAGCTCGTCGTAGGCCGAGTCTGCAATAACAGGAGCATCTAGCACATAGTACAAGTGGCGATGGCGGTTGATTTCTGCCAGCAGCTTTTGGTACCGTTCCTGGATGTTTTTAGGGGCCGCCATCCCTATTTAATAGCTTACTTGGAACGCGCGTTCAACCCT
>CAZXKI010000053.1:0-4979 GCA_964641145.1 uncultured Candidatus Saccharibacteria bacterium
CGATAGTAATGCCGCGAGCGTCCACGCCTACTTTGTGCTCGCGCGGTCCGCGTATGGTTAGAAAGATTATTGAACCAATGCCAAGCAGAATAATAACTGCGAGCAGGACATTGCCGAAAAATAGGGAAGCGCCGGCTCCTGCAACAGCACATACACCCAACCCCCAGTACCAGTCATTGCTGCGCACCCGGTGTTCTTCGTTCCCTACGGTCCACGAAATTCCCTGTTCGTCCATTTGGCTATAAGTATAACACCGGCTTTTCCGCCATTTTGTTATACTCTCGGTATGAAAACAATAAAACTGAATGACAGCGCATCAATTCCGGCGCTCGGTCTTGGTACTTGGCAACTAACCGGAAGCGACTGTGTAGAAGCGGTAGCTTATGCACTCCAGCATGGATATACGCACATAGACACTGCAGATGGCTACGGCAATCATAAAGAGGTACGTGCAGGTATCGAAAAATCTGGTGTGGCGCGTGAAAAATTTTTTCTTACAACCAAGCTTCGTTATCGAGACGGATATGCTAAAGAAGTGGTCGGCCCAAGTATCGATAGATTTCTAGAAGAGCTTGGCATGTCCCACATTGATCTTTTGCTTATCCACTGGCCGGACCGCAAGACACCTTTTGCCGATACGTTGGGCGAGATGGAGATCGCTCGTAAGGCAGGCAAGATTCGTGCTATTGGTGTATCTAATTTTACACCGCACCACCTAGACGACGTGCTCCATGTTGGAGTAGAAATTACTAACAATCAAGTAGAAGTACGTCCGCAGTTTAATCAGAAAGCGCTTCGCGACTACTGTGCTGCCAAAAATATTTCTATTACGGCATACTCAAGCCTTAAGGGGGGAGAGACTGAGGTACCGCTTATTGTGGAACTTGCTCAAAAGTACAGTAAAACGCCGGCACAGATTGTTTTGAACTGGATTATTGGGCGCGGTATGGTCACTATACCCAAGAGTTCTCACCCGGAACGCATTAAAGAAAATCTAGAGGCAGCTAATTTTGAGATAGAAGAATCTGATCTGATAAAAATTGATGCCCTACCCCAGGTAGGGCGTGTCAACAATCCTTCCTTTTCAGACTTCGACTATTAAGCAAAGACAGTGTATTCTGTCGTTCATTGGAGGAGTGGCAGAGTGGTCTATCGCACCTGTCTTGAAAACAGGAGTCTCGCAAGGGACCGTGAGTTCGAATCTCACCTCCTCCGCACATGAAGTATTTAGGCATTGATTACGGCACCAAACGCATAGGCGTGGCACAGTCCGACGAGAGCGGCATGATCGCGTTCCCTTTGGCTACCGTAACAGCTGGGCCGCAGGCGGCGCATGAGGTTGCTCAGCTCGCGCTTGATAACCGCATCGAAAAGATCGTCATAGGAGAATCAAAAAACTTTGCCGGGGAACCGAACGCGGTGATGGGAGAGATTGAGCAGTTTAAGGCCGCCCTTATTGAGGCAACCAAGCTTCCGGTAGAGTACGAGCCTGAGTTCATGACCTCCGCTCAGGCGGCGCGACAGGGGTTAGACAAAAGAGGCGAGGGGAATAAGAAAGAAGACCTCGATGCCTCTGCAGCGGCGCTCATATTACAAAGTTATTTAGACAGGCACTAGCCATGGAACCTATTTCAATAGACGATTTTAAAAAAGTGGAGATTAAAATCGGCGAGATTAAAAGTGCTGAAAAGATCGAGGGGAGCGAGAAGCTGCTGAAACTTCTCGTTAACTTTGGCAGTGAAGATCGTCAGGTACTCTCTGGTATTGCTGCGCATTTCCCGAACCCGGCTGACTTGGTAGGGAAGAAGTGTCCGTTTGTGACCAACCTTGCACCAAGAATGATGATGGGGCTCGAAAGTCAGGCAATGATACTTGCAACAGGTGGTGACGGAGAAACTCCTTTTGCCTTGTTTGAAACTTCAGGTACGCCCGGCGCTCGTGTGCGCTAGTGTCGACGGGACATCCACCACTCGCGCACTATTGGTATCAGAGACATAAGCACAATAGCTGCGACTATAGGCAGTAGATATTCTTCCGCGTGCGGAAATATTTGTCCTAAAAAGTAGCCAAGCAAGGTGACACCTACGCCCCATAGCAGGCCTCCAACAATGTTGTAGGTTACAAAGGTGCGGTAGTTCATGTGCGCCACGCCTGCCAAGATGGGGACAAAAGTGCGGACAATGGGGACAAAGCGGGCAAGTACGATGGCTTTAGGGCCATGTTTTTCATAAAATTTCTCCGCACGCGCAACGTGCGCTTTGTTGAACAGGAACGAATCTTCTTTTTTAAAGATTCGCGGACCTATCCATGAGCCAAACCAGTAGCCAATCTGGTCGCCTAAGATCGCCGCGATGGGGATAAGTAGCACAAGCATCCAGATGTTAAGAATGTCTGCCGACGCCAAAAGCCCTGCAGTAAATAGCAAAGAGTCGCCCGGGAGGAAAAATCCGAAGAACAGTCCCGATTCTGCAAATACGATCGCAAAAAGACCTATATACCCCAAGCCGGCAATAAGGGCAGAGGGGTCGAGTGCGGGGATATGCATGAGGCTTACTATACCGCTGTATTATGGTATTGTGCACGTGCTATAGTGTTGCCCTCGTAGCTCAATGGATAGAGCAGCGCTCTTCTAAGGCGTTGATGTGGGTTCGATTCCTACCGAGGGCGCCAGGCGGAGCAGTCATTTGTAACCGCAACGATATTGGTGCAGTATAAGAAATACGGGCGATTAGCTCAGTTGGTAGAGCAACTCTTTTACACAGAGAAGGTCACAGGTTCGAGTCCTGTATCGCCCACTAAGGTATAGTTAACGGCATGAATTTATCTAATAAGTCGCTCTGGTTTACCGGCCTGGCCGGGGGTGTTCTTGTATTTGCGCTTGCAGGGTTTTGGGTAACCTATCAAGCATCAAGGGTGGGGGAGGCAGAAGAACATATCGAGGCCTCTCACAGTTGGGAGGGTACTTACGAGTTCTATGAAGATGCTTCACAGCCAGGAGGGGCACCGATGTTTACTGCTTACGATATGAATATTTCTAAAGAAGGCGATACGTATGCACTACCCCTAAGTATTAATGGGCATATGCAGGCAGAAGAGATTAAAGCAACCGGTATAGAGAGTAATGGGAAACTTGTGGTTACGTTTGATTCGTATGGAGAATACAGACAACCAGATCGATTTACCAAGGGAGACGAGCTGTTTGTTTTGTCAAAGGCTAGTGCAGGCAAATTAAAAATAGAGTGGCAAGAACTGCAACCTAACTTTGCTAATACAGATAAGCAAAATTCCTTCTTTGAACTTAAAAAGGGCGGCGGATCCTCAACAGAAATACATGTTGATGACTTTGGTTTTACTGTTGAATATCCTTCGGATCTGCAGCCTGATCAAAATTTCGCCGGTTTTGCCCTCACGCTTCCCTATAGAGACAGTGAGGGGCCTTATCGTGTTGAGGCCTATGCAAACAACGATGCGCGAGTATGTCTTCAGGTGCCTACAGAACCATATTTTGATAAACGCACTGTAGAAATCAATAGTTTGCCATTCGAGACGTACTATACGAGCGATGTGGCCACTGGGCATACCCATACCGTTACCTACTACAAGATCGCTCATAATTCGCGTTGTTACATGGTCACCGTAACTGCCGAAAGATACGACCCTAGCCGTCTTGAGGGGGAAGAGCGAGTAAAAGCAGAAGCAGCCGTAAAATACTTTGACGACACCTCCGATGCGATATTACGATCTTTCCGATTCACTGAGTAATGGAACCCGACATCCTTTTCGAAGACGACGCATTGGTGGTTATTAACAAACCTGCCGGGATTATTGTGCATCCGGATGGTAAGCACGACTATCCGGCGCTTACGAGCTGGCTCGAAAAGAAGTACAAAGAATTTCACTTAGTCCACCGTATTGATCGTGAGACTTCGGGAGTACTTGTGGTGGCTAAGACACTAGAGACTTTTGACTATTTGAAGGCGCAATTCCAAAACCGTGAGATTAAAAAGACCTACCGCGCCTTTGTATATGGCCCGCTTAAAGATGAGCGCGGAGTCATAGACAAGCCTATCGGTTCTGGTCGCGGCGGGGTAGGGCCTCGCTCGGCATCATTGCCGCACGGCACGACCCGTGACGCGCTCACTACCTATAGAGTCATCGCCAACGGGTCAGGGTGCGCGTATGTGGAGGTATTTCCTAAAACCGGCCGTACCCATCAGATCCGTGTCCATTTTTCATCCATACAGCACCCTGTAGTGTGCGACTCGCTCTATGCGCCCAGCCGCCCCGCACTCTTGGGGTTTGAGCGTTTGGCCCTACATGCGCTGTCGCTTGTTTTTACCCACCCGAGCGGTAAAGAGATGACTTTTGAGGCTCCGCTTCCAGCTGATTTTAAGGCGGCCGAGGCGAATTTGCGGGCTTTATAAAGCCGTGTTAGAGTGTCCGGGCATATGGCAACAGCAGTCAAAATTTCTCCAGTCGACATGAAGGCGCGCGTGGCGCTTGATTTGCGCGCGGGCGACGTAGTTCGCGTGTGGCAGAACATTGTCGAGCTCAAGGCTGGCAAAGCTGCTAACAAAAAAGAAGTAGTTACCAAGAACGTTCGCCGTCAGGCTTTCGAGGGCACTGTGCTTGCGGTTAAGCACGGCACTGAGGCTGGCGCTACTTTTACGGTGCGCCGCGTTGCATCAGGTGTGGGCGTTGAAAGAATCTTCCCACTTTACTCCCCAGTTATCGATTCTATCGAAGTATTGCGCCGCACACGCACTCGTCGTGCCAAGCTCTACTTTATCCGTCGCAAGGCGGCCAGAGACGTTAAGCGCGCAATGCGCAAGCAGATGCAGGTCTCTGCTCCGGTTACTTCTAAAGAGTCGGAAGCTGAAGCTCCTGCAGCAGAAGTGCAGGAGAGTGCAGTACAATAAGATAGATGCCCAGGTGGCGGAATTGGTATACGCGTATGCTTGAGGTGCATATGCCGCAAG
>CAZXKI010000054.1:0-4967 GCA_964641145.1 uncultured Candidatus Saccharibacteria bacterium
ACGACCTGGAAGTGCATGGTCCCACGCTCCACATTGCGGGATTACTATGAACAAAAAGTGCTAAAGGCCGCGGCGGTGCTGCGGCCTTTAAATTTGCCCACATTTGTGGTACGGTATCGTCCACTTATGACGATCACTATTACTGCCCAGGCGCCAGAGGGTTCGGTCAAAATTAAGCTTATTTCAGGCTCTATTTCTAAGTTTGTAGAGAAAGACGGCGTACAGGAGCTCCACCTAGCCTACGGTGCCAAAAAGGGTTTAAGCCAGCGCAAAGTGACACTCTTTTTGCGCAAGATCGTTGCGACTGCCAAGCAGTACAAGCTTTCTAACATTGCGCTCGAGTGGAAGGAGCTCCGCGCCCTTGCTGCTAAAGATATTGAGGATAAAAAGCTAGCAGAGGTTGCCGCTATTGCCTGGGGCATGGCCAACTACGAGTTTAGTGTTTACAAAAAGGAGCCCGAGGGCGGCTTTGCCAGTGTTGAAGCTATTGCAGTAGTGGGCGCACCAGACACTACAGAGGCAGCATTTAAACGCGGCGAGGTTATTGCACTCGAAGTAAATTCCTGCCGCACGCTCGCCAACACCCCTGGCGGCGATATGACGCCGCGCGTACTAGCCGAGGTTGCCCGCACCATAGCTAAAGGCACGCCTGTTACTGTTGAGATCCTGGGCCGTCAGGAGCTTAAGAAAGAGGGCATGGGTGCTGTACTGGGTATTGCCAAAGGCTCTGAACACGAGCCGCAGTTTATTGTAATGGAGTACTGGGGCGCAGCTAAAAATAAGAAGCCGGTAGTACTGCTTGGCAAGGGCGTTACCTTCGACACCGGCGGCTTGCAGGTTAAGCCGGGCGACAGCATGTACGAGATGCACATGGATATGTCGGGCGGCGCAGCCGTTATGCATGCAGTTGTCTTGGCAGCCAAACTTAATTTGAAAGTAAACGTTGTTGGCTTGGTGCCCGCTGTAGAAAACTCGCCCTCTGGCACCGCGGTGCGCCCGGGCGACATCCTTACCTCGCTCTCTGGCCGCACTATTGAGATACTCCACACCGATGCCGAAGGCCGCGTAATTTTGGCCGACGCTATTACGTACTCGAAGCGCTACGATCCAAAAATCGTTGTAGACGTGGCAACCCTTACCGGCGCCGCACTGGTAGCGCTTGGCCAGCAGGCAAATGCCTTTATGACCAACAAAGACGCACTTATCCCAGCTATGCAGCAGTTAGGGGAGGAGAGTGGCGACTACATGTGGCCCTTCCCAGCGTGGGAGGAGTATGAGGAGATGACCAAAGGCACCTTTGGCGACATTCCTAACATTTCTACCGCAGGTAACAGCCGCTACGGCGGAGTTATCGCTGGCGGCATGTTCCTCCGCGAGTTTGCAAAAGACCTTGAGTGCCCTTGGGTACACATCGACATGGCACCGCGCATGACCTCTGTACCGGGCGAGCACTTGGCTAAAGGTGCAGTAGGCGCGCCAGTTCGACTTTTGCTTGGTATTATTGAAGGGTACGGACGTTAGTCCAAGGACGCGCTGTTATTAAGGCGCGAGTATAACCGTGAGAGACGGTAAACCTTGGCCTAGCGGCCTCGAGCGGCCGTCTAGAGCGGTTATACTCGCGCCTTTTATGCCCATCAATGTAAAAACATCTGTATACGAAGGCCCGCTCGATCTCTTGCTCGAGCTGATTGAGAAAAGGAAGCTTTTAATTAACGATATCTCGCTCGCACAGGTTACCGACGAGTACATAGCGCAGATTAACGCGATGGACGCACTCCCCGTGGGGGAGACCGCTGAATTTGTGGCGCTTGCAGCCACTCTGTTGCTTATAAAATCACGTTCACTTCTGCCAACACTCGAGCTAAGCGACGACGAGTCGCGCGATATTAAAGAGCTGGAGTACCGCCTAGCCGTATTTCAGATCATCAAAGAGGCTGCTATTGGTTTGCGCAAAGAGTTTACCAACCCGCCCTTGTACGACGGCGTTGCCAAAGAGCCTACGCCAGTCTTTGTGCCAGACGCTTCCGTTACACCGACCAGTCTCTACGACGCGGCTCAGGCGCTTATACAGGGCTTCCCACAGTTTGTAGAGCTTCCTAAGGTTGCAGTTAAAAAGATTGTCTCGCTTGAGGAGATGATAGACACCTTGAGCAGGCGCGTATCAAACGCGATGAGGCTTTCATTTAAAGAGTTCTCCGGCCACGGCAAGAAAGAAAAAACAGAAGTGGTTGTTAGTTTTTTGGCTCTGCTGGAGCTGGTAAAACAAGGTATAATCAAAGCAACCCAGAACAATCAGTTTGGGGATATTGTGCTTGAGGCAGACACTGTCTCAACTCCATCGTATGAATAACAGGGAACTTGCACTACACATTGAGGCGCTGCTGTTTGCACTCGGACATCCGCTTACGCGTGCCGAGCTTGCCGAACTGCTTGAAGTGGGAGAGGCCGAACTCGAGCCCGCTATTGCCGAGCTTGTGATGAGCCGCAAAGACTCTGGCATTGTGTGTGTCGATGATGGCAAAGAGATCGAGTTGCGCGCCTCCGGCAAAGCTGCCGAACTGATAGAAAAGATCCGCAAAGCAGAGTTTAACCGCGAGATCGGCCGCGCCGGCACTGAAACCCTTGCCGCTATTTTGTACCGCGGCCCCTTAACCCGCAGCGAGATCGACTTTATCCGCGGCGTTAACTCGTCCCAAACCGTGCGCACGCTCCTGATGCGCGGGTTTATCCGCAAGGTGCCAAACCCTCGCGACGAACGCTCGTTTTTATACGAGGCAACGACAGAACTTTTGGCAGAGATAGGCGCGCAGCATCAAGACGAGCTGCCAGAGTACGCGTCGGTACGCTCCAAACTTACCCAGCTTGAAGCGGTTTATAAAGAAAAAGAGTCATGAAGCTTCCAACCGTTACCACCGTCATTTCGCACCTGGTTGCAGGCTCGCTGTCCTGCGCGGTGTTAACGCTAGGCCTAGGGCTCTTGTACTGGCCGCCAACACAGGCTGCACCAACAACCCAAATGGCCGCCGTACTACAAGCTGACACGTGGCCAAAACCACTGAAGTTTAATAGCGCAGACCTTACAGCTAAAGCCGCCGTGGTGTACGACCCTGTCTCTGGCACGGTGCTCTTTGCTAAAAACGAACGTGAGTCGCTGCCGCTTGCCTCGCTCACCAAACTTATGGCAGCAGAGGCCGTGCTTTCCCGCACTGACCAAACCCGCGCTGTCATGATTAAGCCGGAAGATCTGGCGCCAGAAGGAGACTGGAATTTTATTCTTGGCGAACAGTGGTCTATACGCGACCTGCTTCGCTTTGGGTTGGTAGCTTCCTCTAACGACGCGATGGCCGCAGCAGCCAGCGCGCTGGGTAACGACCCTGCAGACATAATGAATTCCGAAGCACAGGACCTTGGCCTCACCCAGAGTTTTTTCCTTAACCCGACCGGGCTGGATGAAAACCTTAACACTGCCGGCGGCTACGGCTCTGCGCTCGACGTCGCCACGCTCGCAGGAGTGTTTGTGCGCGAATATCCTGACCTGTTTGCCGAAACTGTTACCAGCCGCATTACGATTGGCTACGGCGACCGCATGCTCACTGCAGACGCCACCGCAGCACCCCTTCTTACGATCCCGGGATTGTTGGGCGCTAAGACGGGCTACACCGACCTCGCGGGCGGCAACCTGGTAGCAGCCTTTGACCTTGAGCTCGGCCGGCCAGTTATTATCGCTGTATTGGGGTCAACCCGCGAAGGCAGGTTTGAAGATGTTAAAAAGCTCATAAGCGCGCTGCGCGAATAATATGTTTACCGTAGATACGATGCGCATTTTTCTTCCCGCGCTCATTACGTTTGTGATCGGGCTTGGTATCACACCGGTTGTTACGCATTTTTTGTACACATATAAGTTCTGGAAGCCGCGCGGCGGCAAGGTAGCGCTCAACGGCGAAGCAGCGAGCGAGTTTAACCGTCTCCACGAAAAGAAGGAGGTGGGCACACCGCGCGCGGGCGGCATTGTAGTGTGGGGAAGCTTGCTTGTGTGTGCCGTATTTTTGCAAATTCTTTCACAGCTTGCGCCCCACGCCTTTGCCTCGCTCGACTTTATAAGCCGCTCGCAAACCTGGGTGCCGATTGCCGCGCTATTCGTTGGCGCATTAGTCGGCTTTTTTGACGACCTCTACGAAGTGCGCGGGCGAGGGGGCTTACGCCTGCGCACCCGCCTTGTGTTTGTGCTTATAGTCTCGACACTCTGTGCGTGGTGGTTCTACGACAGGCTGGACGTCTCGAGCGTGTCGCTCTTTACGTCAGGAAACCTTGAGCTAGGGCTGTTGTTTATCCCGGTGTTTATCGCCGTAGCGCTCGCACTCTATGCCGGCGCAGTCATAGACGGCATAGACGGCCTTGCGGGCGGCGTCTACAGCATTATCTTTGCCGCGTACTCGGGCATCGCATTCTTTCAGCACCAGTACGATATTGCAGGACTCTGCGCTGCAGTAACCGGCGGCCTCTTGGCATTTTTGTGGTTTAACATTCCGCCGGCGCGGTTTTATCTTTCCGAGACTGGCACCATGTCGCTAACGCTCGCCCTCGTGTCTGTTGCATTTCTTACCGACGTGCGCGGAGAGGGGATAGGGGTATCGGTGCTGCCTATTATTGCACTGCCGCTGGTAATTACCGTGCTGTCGGTCTTTGCACAGCTGTTTTATAAAAAAGTCTTCGGCCGCAAACTCCTGCGCGTAGCGCCTTTGCACCACCACTTCGAGGCTATTGGCTGGCCGGCGCCTAAAGTAACGATGCGCTACTGGATCGTAGGCTTGGTTGCCGCAATTATCGGCATGAGCATAGCGTTGCTATGAAGCGAAAACTTTGCCGAGAAAATGGTCTGGCCGAGCGAAGCGAGGAGAACCGAGGACCTTTTCGAGGGAAGTTTTTGCGTAATGTATGAAAAAAGGTAGCGTAGACATCCCATTCCT
>CAZXKI010000055.1:0-4944 GCA_964641145.1 uncultured Candidatus Saccharibacteria bacterium
TCGGTGACAGGGAGTAAGTCGTAACAAGGCACGGGTAGCGGAAGCTGCTCGTGGATCAATTCAAATTGATTAGCGTTCTGTAGCTCAATTGACTACAGAATTGAATCGGCGATATTCTCCGCAAGGAGATTGGATGATAGTGCTAATCCTAAAATTGCACTCGGTTTAGTCATATACGTCAGACTACTTGATACCTAACAGAGTACGCGTTGGAGTACAGCACGGAAAATTAGGTAAAGAGCGGAACAAGAGAAAGGTTGTTTCTCAGCTTTCTTTTGCAAGCAAAAAGTGTGATCAAAAATATTCGTTGTTGTAAGCAGAAATCCCCGCGAGGGGATTTTTGCGTGCCTAAAAAGAGTGAGCGCCGCCTCAAGGTGAGGCGGCGCAGAAACTAGAGTGAGGCGGCTAGCCTCTAGGCAGGTGTGAAAGCCTTTTCTCCCCTAAGGAACAGAAAAATGGGCATCCGCGTTCGAACCCCGTTTCATCCGCGTCCGGTGGTTGATGGGGGCGGCGTAACGAAGCGTCGTCGGGACGATCATGGTGACAACTCCTGTCAAATGGGAAGCTACCACGGCTTCCACCGCAAAAGTAGCATTAAGGCCTAATTTTTGCTAGTATCTCCTGCACAGGTTGACGTGCGTATGCGGGCGTAGCTCAGTTGGTAGAGCATTCGACTGATACTCGAAAGGTCCTAGGTTCGATCCCTAGCGCCCGCACAAATGGAGTCCATAGCGCATCATTTCGTAGGGAAGGTTGCCCAAAAGGCAGTCGTGGTGCGTGATGGGAAAGTTCTTTTATCACTTGGCAAAGGCGACAAGAATTACGATCTTCCTGGAGGAAGACTGCATGCTGGAGAAGACCCGAAGGTTGGACTTATGCGAGAATTAGAAGAAGAACTGCAGCTCAAAGTAGAAGTGTTGGATCCAATTAACATTGAGTCTTATATCAAACCCCAAACAGGAGAACCTCATCTCTATATAGCGTATCGGACTCGATTGCTGAATATGGATACAGCGTTTATGATTGCAGCTGATGAGATAGAGGAAGTGCGATGGGTAGGAAAAGATGACTTTAAAAGCCTACCTATTTGGGACCAAGATAAAAGGACTATTCAGGTTTACTTCAGCCAAACGGATCTCGGATAGAATTGATATGGAAACCAATATTGAAAAACGGTTTGAAGCAGCGGCGCAGTCAAAGACACTAAAGAATATTATTGAAACCCTTTCGCTGGACCAGAAGGCAGTGCTTGATATTGGTTGTTCAAACGGCGAAGCGCTGGCGCATTTTGGGAAGGGGAGTGTTGGCATCACCGTTAACCCTACTGAGGTAGAGTCTGGTAAGGCAAAGAAGCTCGACATACGTCTTGGTAATGCCGAGCTCCCAATACCATTTGAGAAGAAATTTGACGCTCTTTTTGCCAATAACCTTTTTGAGCACTTGTATGCGCCGCACTCTTTTTTGCAAATTACTAAAGAGTATCTTCAGCCGGAAGGTGTGGTAGTGCTTGGCGTGCCCTGCATACCAAAGTTCGCTTGGTTAATGCGAGCCTCAAAAAAGTTTAGGGGCAGTCTTGCTGATGCACATATAAACTTTTTTACCTACGAATCACTCCGGCTTACGGTCGAGCGTGCTGGCTGGGACATTGTCATGATGCGCGGGTTTCATTTTAAAAATCCGTTGATTGACCGCTTGTTTAGGGTTATCTACCCGCACTTTTATGTGGTGGCAAGACCGAACCCGAACTTCAGATATTCGATAAAACGACAAAAAGAACTTGAGGGGTACAAAGGTACCGGCATCCTGCCATAGGGGAGTCCTTGCCTCTTTTCTCCCGTACTATATTCTTCATTGGGTCGGGCACGTGGCGCCTGCCTTCCGGCAGGCAGGGAATTGGACTTTATACATTTTCCCGTCCTGAGTGGGCATGTGGCGGAATTGGTATACGCGTACGTCTCAGAAGCGTATGGAGTAATCCTTGGGAGTTCGAGTCTCCCCGTGCCCACTAAATACTGTTACAATGATTTAAATGTCCCTGGGAGTTCGACATGTATCTAAGCGCAGAAAAGCCCGTCTATCGGGTTTGCCCACGCGCAGCTCTGTGCTTAAGAATGCTCTCGACCTGCTGATTTATCCGGTTGCTATTGCTGCGCCGCTCGCGCTTTTGCCGCAGGTGGTACAGGTATATCAAACACAGGACACAGGGAGTCTCGCGCTACCCACCTGGCTTATCTTGGGTATCTTAAACCTCGTGTGGTTACTCTACGGGCTCGTGCACCGCGATAAGCCAATCATGCTCACCAACGTCATGCTTGCCTGCATGAACTTTGCGGTGGTTATAGCAATTGTGCTCTATAACTAACTTTTCTTTACAAAGCCTTCAAGAGCTTTGAGAATTTCCATCGGTACGGTAAACACCACCGTGTTTGATTGGTCGCTCGAGATATCGTTAATTGACTGGAGTGTGCGCAAGTGGAGTGCGCCGGGGGATGCTGCAAGCACGCGCGCGGCTTCTGCCATGTTTTGAGACGCGGCAAGTTCGCCTTCGGAGGTAATAATAACGGCACGTTTTTCGCGCTCTGCTTCGGCCTGCTTGGCAATAGTGCGCTCCATATTTTCGGGGAGGGAAACGTCCTTAAGTTCTACGTTGTGCACCTTAAGGCCCCAGTTGTCGGTCTCCTTGTCGACGATCTCGCGGATACGGTCGGCGATCTTGTCACGGCTCGCCAGAAGTTCATCGAGCGTTACTTCGCCCACAATGTTGCGCATCGTGGTTTGTGCGTACTGCGAGATAGCATACATGTAGTCTTCTATCTGGAGCACGGCGAGCTCTGCAGAAAACACGCTGTAGTAAATAACCGCGTTAACGTTGACCGACACATTGTCGCGTGTAATAGCCTTTTGGTCCGGCACGTCCACTGCCTTCATGCGCATGTCGACTTTTTTGTAAAACTGGATAATCGGCCACACCAGGCGCCAGCCCGGTTCCATAATCCCCGTAAACTTGCCGAAGGTAAACTTAACGCCACGCTGATACTGGTTAATCTGCCTAATACTAATAAGAACGATGCCAAGTACTACGGCGCCTACAATGAGTAAGAAAGTATTCATAAGCCGATTATACTCTTTTGCACGTGTAGAAAAGAGTTCTGCTGGTTTTCCCGCTCCTAGTCAAGAGTGTCGCTTAGTCTGAGCGTGTGTTTTCACGTAAAAGTCTAATGTCGGCATTCCAGGACTTACCGTCCCACCATTCTAAAGGCTCAAAGTTGGCTTTGTACAAAGCGTTTGAACCATATACAGTGCCGAGATAGTAAAACTCTTTTCCTTGCGCGTGTGCGTCGCGTATAGCATCGAGCATGATCCACATGCCGAGTGATTGCCGCGCGAGCGAGAGGTCATAGAATGAATACCAGTAATGCCCAAATGTCTCGCCTTCTATTGAGACAACGTAGCCCACTATCATGTCACCTTTGCGATACACGGTCGTGTTGGTTACTTGAGCGAAGATAACTTCAAGCCGCTCGCGCGGCATAGCGTCGGGGCCGTGACGTTCTTTGAAGTACGTTAGGCAAAAGTCGAACGCGTCTGAGGGCGGCGGGCCCTGTAGATGGGTTTTGGTAAATGAACCATCAAATTTTTTAGCAATGCGCCGGTTCTCACTCGAGAGTGTAAAACCTTGGAGTCTTACACGCGCACTCCGTGCCCTATAAAAGATATTAAGCGCCTCTTTGCTCCCCGAGTAGGGTAAGTACCCACTCGCGTATAGTTCTGCAAGAGAGTCGCCAGGCTCTTTCTCGATGTACTCAATACCCGCAGGCACATACATGTGGAAATCGCGTCTTGGTTCGGGGACGTTCTTCATGCAGGGAACTTCTGCTCGACAGTCTCAATAAGAGGTTCCATGAGGCCACCTAGGTCGCCAGAGGTAAGAATAAGAACCACGTCTTCTTCGGTAAGGGGTATGCTTGCGCTTGTAAGCGGCTCTGCATCAAAGCCTGCCTCTATAACGCGTTTCAGTATTTCTTCTTGGGTAAGCTGGGCATGAGTTGTGGCTCCCTGTTCAGCTGGTTCGAAAATATACACTTTGCTTGCACCAGCAAACACATCGTCGTATTGGCTTAACGTAGCTTTGTTTCTCCAGGTAAAGGTGTGAGGCTCAAATACGACAACGAGGCGCTTATTAGGGAAGTGGAGCTTTATGGCAGCAATAGCGCTACGAGCTTTTTCATAGCTTGAACCAAAGCCTTCGTAGACGGGAATGCGCGTTTTTTCTGACTTTTTGTCCAGGCGGCGTTTAATACCTTTAAAGCTTGCGACTGTGTTGGCAAATTGTTCGGGAGTTACGGTGTTCAAGGTAAATAGGAGTGCCCCTACGCCCACAATATTTTGTACGTTGTGTTCGCCTAAAAGTGACGTTTCAACGCGCACTACTGTTTGGCCGTCTTTAGTAATGTCGAACGATGTATGTTCGCCCCAAGTAATGTTTGCTGCCTGATAAGTGCCATGAGTAAGGCCGTAGGTAATGGCGTCGGGAGTGCGAGCCAGCAAGTCTGCACTTAGTGCTCCGTCGGTACAGATTATTTTGGTCCCTGTGGTCATACCAACAAGCTCGATAAAAGGCTGCACATACGACTCGGCAGTGGGGAACACGTTCACGTGGTCATGTGCGAGCGGGGTTACTAATATGTGGGTAGGGTGGTAGTGCAAGAATTTTGAGCGTGGGTCGGTGTTAGACGAAGGATATTCATCTCCTTCTACCACAAAGTAAGAGCCGCTCCCTATACGAGCATTCTCACTGGGAGTAAACGACACGGCGGGGATCCAGTATGCAGGGTCTTTGCCAGCTTCGAGTAAGCAGTGAGAAAGTAGGGCAGTGGAGGTTGATTTGCCATAACTCCCTACGACGGCGATAGTTTGTTTACCTTCGGCTAGCGCAGCAAGCAC
>CAZXKI010000056.1:0-4903 GCA_964641145.1 uncultured Candidatus Saccharibacteria bacterium
AACGTAATAGTGAGGGGCCCGATAATCCCGACAAAACCGTACGGTACTGATAGCGCAATAAGCCCTATGCCCCACCACTGGGTGACTTCGCCAAAATAGTTTGGATGCCGAGTGTACGCCCACAAGCCTGTTTGCATGAGCTTGCCTTTGTTGGCAGGGTCTTTAATAAACCGCGCTAGTTGTGCGTCACCTACCGACTCAAAATAGAATCCCAGCGCCCATAGCACTACGCCAACCACATCGAGCATTCCAAGCGACCCGCCTGCGCTTTTATTGATAAGGAGGACCGGAAGTACAATCAGGAACAATAACAGCCCTTGAAGCAGATATACCTGAAAGAATGAGCGCGGATAAAACCACTTACCCCACTCCTTGCGCCACGCTAGGTAGCGATAATCTTCTGTCTTGCCTTTGTTGCGCTGGTGTATGTGCCACGCTAACCGCACACCCCACATGGTGACTAGTGCGCCAACGAGAATGCCTCGCGCACCTGACTCGTCGGAAAGAAAGAATGATGCCCATGCCATAAGCACGAAGCCCAGACCCCATGCCACATCTGCCACATCGTTCCTCTTCTTTAGAACAGACAGTAGGAACCAAAAGCTCATGTACGCGAACAGGGCGCCGCCAAGTAGTACAAAGTAGTTCACAGGCCAAGCTTAGTAGCGATAAAGAATGTCGCAGTTGATACCGACGCTGCCAGCGTTGCACCCCACGCCAGATCTACAAGTGTCACCGTCAACGGCCAGTCTTTGAGTGTTGCCAGGTTGGTGAGGTCGTAGGTTGCATAGGTTATGAGACCGAACAACGCGCCAAAAAGCAGTGCGTGTGCCCACGACCCCTTCTCTACCGCAGGAGCAATAACAAACATCACAAGACCAACGATAAACAGTAGGTAGAAGATGATAGCTGCGACCCAGTTAATATCGCTCTTCATCAGGAAGCCTATTTGGTCTCGATAAAAATTTTTAGCGACAAGTCCGAGCCAGATAAGGTCGATAGCAAAGAACACCGGGAGCGCGATTGCGTAAAGTTTTATGAATAGCATAGTTAATATTGGTGGTGTGATTATTTTTTATCCGGGTCAAACCAGACCGCGTACATCTACCGCGACCGATGTGTGGGCAATCATATACTGTCAATTATACACGCATCATGCATGATAGTTATTGGAGCCATTTTGAAAGAATGCTAAGCTGGCGGACAGCAGGTCAAACGAGGGAGAACACCAATGAGCTACTCTGCAACTCATCGTGCAGGTGCAGTGGTCCAGTGTGCAGAGATCGGCTGGAGACTGTTCCTGAAGTACATTGTCTATGTATTCTTCCCCTACGTGTTTCAGAAAATTCACTTTGAGTCGGGGACGGTCCTTCGAAAGTGCAAACTGATAGAAGACACTCCGTACCTACTCCCCGGCTACTATGTCGAAGTGGAGGTGTGCAGGCACAGAGACTTCCAGTGCGTGTACGGACCGGACTACACGCCACGAAGAGGCTTGGTGCGCGTGTCGCGAAGGCTCTACCACCAGCTCTATCGCCGCGCGAGCATCAACGTGTTCTGCCAGTTTAACCGCGGCAACACCTACATGGCCAAGATCTGGATAGCGCGCTGACCCACCGCGCAACAGCTCGAACAAGGCGGCCCCGGTGGGGCCGCCTTTTATTTTTAATAGAAAAAAAGAAGCCGCTCTTATGGAAGGAGCGGCTTGAGGTTGAGAGACTCTACCGTCTCGGAAACTATTCTTCGAGTCATATCGAGCTGGAATTGAAAATCTTTTGTAGCCAGTTTCTCCCGCAAGAAGCCATCTGCCGTCTTGTAAAGGCCTATCCACGGGGAGATTTTGTCTGCCGCGACAATAAATGGCGCGGCACCGGCTACTGGATATACATCGATAATGCTCGCCCCGCTCTTTGAAGCGAGCCACGTGTGCTGGTAGCCAATCGTGAAGTACCCGTCGCACACCTCCACGTTGAAGTGATATGCCAGGGCTCGACAAAGCACGTGACAGTTGACCTGGTTAACGCACCCGTCGAACCTTGAGTCCTTAGGGTCGAATATGATATTCGGAAGACTCTCCACCACGAGCAAGATCTGGCGGAACATCTCCATGTCGGCAGGTGGGATGATCTTAGCCGCAGAAGCATAGAACTCCATGACGGTCTCCTTTCGAGAACCTTTGTGAGCATTTTCTGAAAAGCAAAATACAATAGATTTTTAGAAAAGTCGAGCTGGCCGTTTTGGGATGATGTTAGAACTATTGTAGCAAAATAAAAAGCCCTACCTTGCAGGTGGGCTTGGTCCTTCATATCCGGTTACCCGGTGGTATTACAAAACGAAAGTACAGTGAGAGTACAGGTGGTCAAAAGATCGTCTAAACTACTTTACACAGACATGACTCGGAGGTTACCGGTTACGACACTCCGTGCATACAGGCCAGAACTTGCGACCCGCTTTCAGACGCTTCTTAGCATACCTGAAAGCTCTTGAGTTTTTCGATGCATCGACGTAATTTTCGTCGTACATTTCAACGATCTCAACACTCATCAGAGCGTGTACCCCGTCGTAGTCGTCTTCGGCTTTCGCTCCACAATGAGCGCAGTCTTTATTAGTAGTATTCAAGTCGTAAGTGTTCTTAACGTACACAGACCACTCACGGTTAGCATACTCAATTTCCACCTTACGGTCGTAAGCCATTTCTGACTCCTTTCGTTGTAGAGGAACTTAGTCTCGTGAACGCTTTACACGTTCAAATACACAATATCATAGTATTATATAGTTGTCAAACTTAGCTGGACGTTTGGGATGATGTTAGAACTATTGTAGCAAAAGAAGAAGCCGCCCGATGAGGGGCGGCCTCTGCACGCCAGATCCATTCCTAGGTCTCGCACATGGCGTTGATTTCTTCGGTCGAGGGAGGCGTGGAATACCTCGACTTGGCGTAAGCGTCGCTCACCGCCCGATCCCCATAGATTATCTGCTCACCCTCTTTCAGCGTATCTCGCATGCGAATACGACTGAGAAGATTGCCCTGACCGTCGTAGTGGTGGACGACCCACCAAGAGCCGCCCAGAACGCGCACTTCACCGTCTTTGGTGACGATGGCCATCCTTCTGCCCCAGCCGGTGTAGAAGTTCTGTTCATATCCAGACTTTTTGCTACCAGTCTGGACTTCCCACCCCAACAGTAGTGCATCGAGCGAGGCGAGCAGTCGCTGCATACGAGTCACCATTGTCATTCCTCCTGTGTTTACATGTACTACGAACCGAGTAGTTCGGATATGAGCAGTTATGCTGCGGCCTTTTGTTCATCCTCACTTTCGATCTGAACAGGCTGGACCACAGTCATTGCCTGATACTCGCCAACCCGGCAACTAAAGAGGACCCTGTATCCATTGAACTGCAGACCGTTCAACAGATGCAGCGACGTGAGCTGCCCCATGATCTGATGGTGCGCCATGTCGTGGAACGACGGGTAGAATACCGGCATTGCGTAACCGACCTCGACACCGCCGCTCTTCACATACCTGAAGTCCATCGGGCGATTTCTGGAATGCAGCACCTTGTGTTTGAAACGGTCGCGTAGGCGCCGCCACAGTGGACGTTTGATCTTTTCCTGCGTCATGCTCAAGGTTCCTTTCCTTTGTGAGCAGTGTAAAAATCGGCTGGATTCGTCTGTGCTTCTAAAGGGAACTTACAGCTAAATTTCTTAAAAGTCGAGCTGCCCGACAGGGATTCGGCTAAGCGCTCACTCGTCGCCGTCGCTCCTCGCTCCGCCTAGCCACGCTCGTGCGACCTGTTTTGCTAAACAGGTGCCCGCACTCGCTTTCTCATCCCAGCCAGAGCGAGCAACCGAACGTAATTTTTGATACCTGTCGGTACCAAAAATTTCGTTTGCTGCCCGACAGGGATTCGAACCCCAATTAATGGCTTCAAAGGCCACTGTCCTACCATTAGACGATCGGGCAATATATCGCCAATACACGATTAGTGGATCAGCCAATAATTACAAATTGAGAATACCAGAAAGCAGGGTTTTTTGCTCGCTGCAGGCTCGGGCAAGCTCTGCCAGGTCTGCCTGGCTTAGGGTCGTTGCTATACTCTTGTCGCTTCTATACATAACCGACTTTTCGTCATCAACATGGCCAAGCCCCAGCGCATGCCCAAACTCGTGTATCAGCGTGCTCTCCAGCTCTTGTGTGCTCTCAAACCCATAGACGTATATCCGCTCCCCTTCTGTGTCGCGTATATATTCACCTGCCTCGATATCGTCATATGAAAGAGCGTTGTGTTTCCTCACATCGACGCCGATAGCCTTCTGGAGCTCGTAGTAACGCGCAAGCAATGTGTCGAGCGTATCCTTCATTTCCTGCGTCGCCTGACCCCTCCGTTGCGCCTGCTCATACTGCTTACCGAGCGCGGCATACTCGTTAGCTACGCGCTTTTGCTCTTCTTTTAATGTATCTATATCATCAACGATCGCATTCCGCGCGTCTAAGGTTTCCTGAAGCGCACCATACACAAAGTTGACGGGCAGATCGGGCGACACTCCTGCCACAAACACTTTCCGGCCCAATGCGTCGTTCCACACCTCGGCAGCCTGGTGCATACGCTGGACAGCCTCTTCTTTCGATACATGGGCATGCTCGTCATACATCCCTACCCCATAGGTAATAGGGGTCACACAAGGGACCTTCTCCGTGTACACCAGGTATCCCAGATATCCGACAAGGACAAGCAGTATGGTAATAAGTACGTGGAGTGAGCGCATACTATGCCCCGCCGGCCAAACGATACAGCGCAAGCTCAAGCGGTATAGCAGGCACCGGCGCACGACTTGTTTCAAGAAGCGCCGTAATAAGTTCGGCCAGCACTGCAGAGTTTATTGCCGCTCCTTTGGCGCCGGC
>CAZXKI010000057.1:0-4902 GCA_964641145.1 uncultured Candidatus Saccharibacteria bacterium
CTGAGCTTATGAAGCCGTTCGACCGCACTCTTGATGCGGTAATAGAAACGCACCCCGACGCGGACCATATTGCAGGCTTGGTAGATGTGTTCAGGCGTTACACCGTACGTGCTTTTATAGAGCCGGGTGTGCCTAAAGAAACTGCTACGTTTGGCGCACTCATACAAGAAGTTGAAGAAAAAGATACCCCGCACTTGATAGCCCGGCGCGGCATGCGGCTTGAGTTGGGAAGAGGCGCTGTGTTGGAAGTACTGTACCCAGATACTGATGTGTCCACGATCTCTCCGGCCAAGGCAAATGACGGCGGCATTGTGATGAAGCTCACGTACGGCGATGCAACCATGCTCCTAACAGGCGACATCTCAAGCAAGGTGGAGACAAAGTTACTGACACTCGAGGGCGAGCTTCTTGATGTTGATGTGTTAAAGGTGGGGCACCATGGCTCGCGCACCTCAACGAGCGATGCATTTGTAAAAGCGGTTACTCCGGCCGCGGCGATAATTTCTGTAGGCAGTGACAACCGCTACGGCCACCCTACCCAGGATGTGCTAAAGACACTTGAAACTAATAACGTAAAAACCCTCCGCACTGATGAGGAGGGGACGGTGGTGCTTACCTCAAACGGAGGAGAGTTTGTGAGAGCTAGATAAGCCCGGCTTTCTTGAGGGTCTTGTACGCGCCGTTTTTGTTGATGGTGCGGAGGCCCTGAGTAGAGATAGTTACCACAACGGTGCGGTTGAGCTCCGGTACAAAGATGCGCTTCTTTTGGAGGTTAGGCTGCTTGCGGACCTTGCCAGTCGGGTTGAATTTGGTAGCACGAATACGGTTGCTGTAGCCGCCAGCAACAATCGAGCCCTTCTTGGTAATAGCGCAAATCTTGGCCATATTTTTAGCTCTCGTATGGTATCATGAGTTCGTAATTATGCAACCAGGGGACCTATTTCAGATCGTTATCCTTATATTCTCGGTAGTCCTCCACGAAGTCGCCCACGGCTATATGGCCAACTACCTGGGTGACCCTACGGCTCGCCTCCAGGGGAGGCTCACCCTTAACCCGATTAAGCATATCGACCCGATGGGCTCGGTGTTCTTGCCGCTCATCCTTACTGTTACGGGCTCGCCTATCCTTATCGGCTATGCCAAGCCAGTGCCGTACAACCCCTACAACCTGCGGGGCAGGTGGGGAGAGGCTTTGGTTGCCTTTGCGGGTCCGGGGACCAACATTCTTCTTGCTCTTATTTTTGGCTTGATTATTAGATTCTTGGGCGGCGTGCTCGACCCGGCGCTTGTGGGGGCTTTTGCAGTCATTGTCTTTATAAACATACTCTTGGCGCTCTTTAACCTGATACCAGTGCCGCCTCTCGATGGCTCCAAGATACTTTCAGAGATCTTGCCCGGGGGCCTAGGCCGGGCGTATAGGAAGTTTCGTCAGAGTTTTGAGCAGCTTGGAGTCTTAACCGGCACTCTTATAATCCTGGTGCTTTTCTACTTTTTGTCGCCCTATTTTAGCGTCGTGCTAGTGCAGCTTTTCAGGCTTTTGACAGGACCTTCTTTCTAAGATAGATTACAGGCAACGCGCATGGCGCGTTTTTTGCAACAAAGACTAAGCAGTATGGCTCGTATATCACAACTCGTCCGCAAGGGACGCAAAAAGCAGATCAGCAAATCGAAATCGCCGGCCCTCCAGCGCGGTTTTAACACGCTCAAAAATCGCCCTATCTTCTACCCATCGCCCTTTAAGCGCGGCGTATGCACCAAGGTAACCACTACGACTCCCCGCAAGCCTAACTCAGCTATCCGTAAGATTGCCCGCGTACGCTTGACCAATGGTCAGGAGATCACTGCCTACATCCCAGGCGAGGGTCACAACCTCCAGGAGCACTCAGTGGTAGTGGTGCGTGCTGGCCGCGTGAAGGACATCAACGTTCGTTACCAGGTGGTTCGCGGCAAGCTCGACGCAGCAGGCCTTGATAAGCGCCGCGTGTCACGCTCTCGTTACGGTTCTAAGCGTCCTAAATCATAAAATTTTATATGCGTCGCCCAGTAAAAAATCGTAATATTGTTGGTCCTGACTTGAAGTACAACTCTGTACGCGTAGAGAAGTTTATCAACTCGGTCATGCTCTCTGGTGAGAAGGCTACGGCTCGCAAGATTGTGTACACGGCGCTCGATATTATTAAAGAGAAGCAGAAGGTAGAAAGCCCGCTCGAAGTATTTGAGACAGCTATCCGCAACGTTGGCCCGGCTATGGAGGTACGCTCACGCCGTGTCGGCGGTGCTAACTACCAGGTGCCGCGCGAGGTGCGCCCAGAGCGCAAGAATGCACTCGCATTCCGCTGGATCCTTATCGCCGCTCGCGGCAAGAAGGGCAAGCCGATGGCAGAGAAGCTCGCTGAGGAAATCATGTTGGCAGCAAACAACGAAGGTTCTGCAATCAAGAAGAGGGAAGACACGATCAAGATGGCAGAAAGCAACAAGGCCTTCGCCCACTTCGCCTGGTAATCTCAAAAAACATTTTGCACAAAGGCCGCCCAGTAGGGCGGCCTTTTGCCTGCTACAATTAGGATATGAATGATATGGCAACGTGGTCGACCGTTACGAGTCTTGCTTTGCTGCCCGCGCTATTTATCATCGGGGCAACATTGTTAGTTTGTCTTACGATCTACAAACTCCTTAGGAACGGCTGGAATGCTCACACTCGGACTCTCGCGCTTGCAAGCCTGCTAGTGCTAGGAATTATTGCGATTGTTTGGGGCGTAATAGTAACAAGCTAGTACGCGTCTCTCGTTAAAATTTTGCCTGCTACAATTTAGGTATGGAAAAGCAAGCTAAGAAACACTGGCGACGTCTTGAAGTTTTACTCATTGTGCTGGTGTTGAGTTTTGTTCCTGTTTTCTTTTTGACCCAATTGGCGCCTGAAGGGCAGGAGACTATTAGCGCACCCGCCACAGTTGCTCTTGGTGTTGCTCCTATACTGGTGGCGTGGATTTTGCTTGAACTGCTTCAGTTTTTTGTGGCGCTTAAGATTCCTGGGGAGCGGGAGTTTAGCTCATCTGCTAAAAGACACTTTTACTTTTTTGCCTGGGTGGCATATGTAGTCTCGGCACTATGGGTGCTCTATGTGGCAGTGGGGGACGTGGAGTGGATTAATTACTTTTATTACCAGCTACCTCCTATGTTGCAGATTTTCCTCGGTGGGTTAGCAGTTCTAAGTTTCTTAAAGCTTACACCGGTTATCTTCTACAAGCGCACACGCCCGCCACGGTAGCTGTTTCATTAACTCTTCAGCGGGACTGTTAGATACTGTCCGCTTATGAAAGGAATTATTTTATGGCTCTTTGGAGTCCCGGTAACTATTATTATCTTGCTCTACTTGCTCAACATCTTATAAGATAAGAATAAACTCTTGCCATGTGTGTAAATGTGTGTTAATTTCGTGCGTTAGAAGGAAAGAGTTCAAAACGATTCATTTATCCTTCGCAAACAACAGGGAGAGTAATCGATGGCAGATAGAAAAACTAAGTGGTTTGGCACCGACGGTATTCGGGGCAAGGCCAACAACGGCATTCTCAATGCCGGTATAACCCTCTTGGTCGGACAGGCTGCGGGGGTGAAGTTTCGTCGCACCAACGGTGATGATCGTCCCAAGGTGGTGATCGGCAAGGATACACGCCTCTCGAGCTACATGCTCGAGCGCACCATTGAGGGCGGCTTTATGGCCGCAGGAATGGACGTGATCGAGACGGGGCCGGTGCCAACGCCTGGCCTTGCGATGATCATGTTGTCGATGCGGGCTGACTTGGGGGTGATGATCACCGCCTCGCACAATCAGTACGAGGATAACGGTATCAAATTCTTCGGCCCCGACGGCTACAAGATATCCGACGAGGACGAACTCGAGATTGAGGCGCTCATGCAGAGTCCGGACCTCGACAAAATGCTCGCCCTTTCGCCTGCACTTGGTCGAGCAAAGCGTGTCGAGAACATCTCCGAGCGTTATGTTGAGTTTGCCAAACGCTCGGTCCCCAAGGGGTTTCAGCTCGATGGGGTCCGGGTCGTGGTCGACTGTGCGAACGGCGCGGGCTACAAGGTGGCACCCCAGGTTCTTCGCGAGCTTGGTGCGGAGGTGTTCACGATCGGTGTAGACCCAGACGGCTACAACATCAACTTCGAGTGTGGCTCGACGGCACCGATGGCTTTGCGACGTAAGGTCAAGGAGCTGCGTGCTGACATTGGTATTGCCTTGGACGGTGATGCCGACCGTGTTCTCCTGGTTGATGAACGGGGGAACGAGGTTGATGGCGACCAAGTTCTCGCAGTCATTGCCGAGAGTTGGATCAGCGAAGGTTCGCTAAAGGGTGGATGTGTCGTCGGTACCGACCTCACGAACAGTGGGTTTGAACGACACCTCGAACAGCTCGGGGTGAAGCTCGAGCGAGCGTCGGTCGGCGACCGGTATGTTCTCGAGCGTATGCGCACCACCAGCTCAAACTTGGGTGGCGAGCAGTCGGGACACATCATCATGTCCGACCACACGACGAGCGGCGACGGTCTGATCGCGGCCCTCCAGGTTCTCACGGTCATTGGCAGGGAAGGCAAGAAGGCGAGTGAAGTCTGTCATCGGTTCGAGCCGGTGCCTCAGATCTCGAAGAACGTTCCCAAGAAGGCGGGCACTAATCCGCTCGATGATCCGGCGGTCAAGCACGCGATCGAGGACGGTCGGAGGCTGCTTGGTGGCGGGCGGCTGGTGGTGCGCAACTCGGGTACCGAACCCAAGGTGCGTATCATGGGCGAAGGTGAAGACTCGACCTTGGTCGAGGGAGTAGTCAAAAGTATTGCTGCAGCGGTCGAAAAGGCTGGCTGAGGTAAGCGATGGTGGGCCGCGGATTCCGATCCGCGGCC
>CAZXKI010000058.1:0-4771 GCA_964641145.1 uncultured Candidatus Saccharibacteria bacterium
GGGGACCTTCTCTTTACAAAAGAGTTGCTCTACCAACTGAGCTAAGGCGGCAAACGAGTAACAAAATGAGAATATCCTATTTTCTCATTTTTTACGAGTGCAGACGCCTACAAGCTATGCTTAAGGCGGCACATATTAACTTATAGCGAACGTCTTACTCCTCAAAAATCGCGCGTTTGCTTGGAGCACGTTTGAGCAATGCGCGCTTGTGAGCTGCAACTTCCTGGAGGAAGTTAGAGACCTCTCCATTCCCCTGCGGCGCCACACTGGTAGCGCGCACGCGATGCAGAACGCGCTCAAGGGTTACCTCAAAGAAGAGGATTGCGCGGGCGATCAGGCGCTGCACACCCCCGCGCATAAAGTGCAAAATACCATGCACAAGGTGCTTAACCAACCCTGGGATTATATGCTCGACGACAACAAGAATAGTGTGGAAGAACCTCCGCAAACTTGGTCGAAGTGTAGCAAACATAACACGACCGGTTTTCATCTCCCGGCGTTTAATCACCAAGAGAGAAAGTAAGCCCACAATTGAAAACCCGAGCGTGACTGTTAACACACTAACCATAGAGAATCTATTGTAGCAGATTTACTTAACCGAGAAAAACGCCAACTTAGAGACCTCGATGCGCTCGCCAAACTTCTGTGTAGCAAGCGAAATAAGGTCTGCAATGGTCTTGGATGGGTCTTTAATGAACTGCTGTGTTGCAAGCTCCTCTACCGTCTCTGGGCGCATTGCAGCGGCATGCATAGCGATGTCGCGGGCAAGCGCAGTGAACTCCTCATGTTTCGATACAAAGTCTGTTTCTGAAGAAAGGAGCACCATAGCACCCATCTGGCCCGTACTGTGTACATATGAAGCTACTGCGCCGGCGCCAAGCTCGCGGTCTGCCTTCTTGCCTACTGCTGCTGCAGCGCGCTGCGAGAGAATCTCGAGCGCTTTGGCCATGTCGCCATCAGCTTCAGTCAAAGCTTTCTTGCACTCCATGACCGATACTCCGGTTTTATCCCGGAGCTCTTTAACCTGTTCGCTAGTTATTGCCATTGGTAGCAGCGGGAGCAGCGCCCAAGTTTGCAGTATATGTTTTTGCGATCTCGTCGAGCACAAATGCAACAGCCTCCTGTGTGGCGTCGTTAGCTGGGATCGGGTGCGTAATAACAGCGCGATCGCAGTCAGAGTTAAGGAGAGCAATAATCGGGATGTTGAGGTTGTTTGCCTCAGCTACTGCGATAGATTCGCGCTTAGGATCAACCACAACGAGTGCGTCTGGAAGTTTGGTCATGCCACGAAGGCCGCCGAACATAAGGTCGAGGTCAGTGATCTCACGGTCGATAAGAAGACGCTCGCGTTTAGTAAACTTGCCGAGCTCGCCTTTTTCACGCATGTCGGTGAGTTCAGAGAGGCGGTTAAGGCGCTTGCGGATCTCAGAAAAGTTGGTGAGTGAGCCGCCGATCCAGCGAGATGCTACATACGGCTGGTTAAGGCGCTCTGCAGTGCGCTTAACCGGCACCCGAGCTTCTGCCTTAGAGCCTACAAAAAGGAGGGTTTTGCGGGCTGCAGCCATTGTCTTAACAACCTCAAGAGCTTCGTCTAGACACTGGGAGGTTTTCTCAAGGTCAAAGATCTCGGTGCCTCCTTTAGAGCCAAATATAAAAGGCGCGACCGAAGGGTGGCGGCGCGAAGGGGCGTACCCAAAGTGGGCGCCCACAGCAAAAAGTTTTTCTATCATTTGGCTCTTTTCCATACGAAAAGTTGACGTTAAGGTATCACGCTTCCTCGCTTTCTGCAACCGGGGAGACGGACCCCTCCCGGGACACAAGGGCGTCCAAGATAGGATCCAGACCCCCAGCAAAAATGCTGGGCAGGTTGTGCCAAGACTCTTTAATCCGGTGATCGGTCACCCGGTCCTGAAGCGTATTGTAGGTACGGATCTTTTCTGACCGGTCAGCAGTGCCAATTTGGTCTTTGCGCTCCTGTGAGTGTGCGGCGTTAGCCTTTTCTTCCTCAAGCGCCTCAACTTTAGCGATAAGCACAGCCATTGCCTTTTCCCGGTTTGCGGACTGAGAGCGTTCGGAGGTTGCACGCGCATCAAGACCAGTGGGGCGATGGATAAGGCGCACTGCCGTCTCCACCTTGTTAACGTTCTGGCCGCCTGCGCCTCCCGAGCGGGAGAACTCCATATCGATATCGGCAGGGTTGAGCTCAATCTTATGCTTCTTGCGGATAGGCATAATAGCTACCGAAGCTGTGGAGGTATGGATGCGGCCCGACTTTTCTGTAGCGGGGACACGCTGAATGCGATGCACGCCTGTTTCGTACCGCAAGCGCTTATAGACACCCAGACCCTTAATCTCAATACTTGCCTCTTTGTAGCCGCCGAGGTCACTCTTAGATTCTGAAAGGATGCGTGAGTTCCAACCTGCCTGAGTGGCATATGCCTGATACATGTGAGCTAGCTCCTCGGCAAAAAGGGCTGCTTCTTCGCCTCCCACGCCTGCACGCACCTCGAGCACCACTTCGTTCGGGAACTCTTCCTGCGCCTTTTCGCTGGCAAGAATCTTCTCCATTTCAGCCACCACAGCAGCTTTTTGCTCGCTAATGCGCTTAAGATCGTCTTCTGCAAGTGCACCAAGATCGCCCTCTGCGAGAGTTTTAACTTCTGCCTCTTCGCTTACCAAGCGCTCATACTCGGCTGCCAGATACGCAGTTTTAGGATTGTTTTTGTATGTGGAGAGGTCCATTCCCTACTTCGACTTTTTGGTCTTGGTAGTTGCAGCTGCGCGGCGGGCCTTAAACTTCTCTACGCGGCCGGCGGTGTCCATAACTTTGTCGTTGCCAGAGTAGAAAGGATGGCACTCTGAGCAGATTTCGACATTGATAGTCTCTTTAGTTGAACCCACGGTGAAAGTGCGGCCACATGCGCACGTGACCTTTGCCTGGGGAAAATATGCTGGATGTGCCTCCGTTTGCATGGATGGTAATATAACCCAAAAAATAAGGCTGTGCAAGCTTAGTTCTCTTTAAGAAAGTTGATGTCAGTCTGGAACTTCTCTGCATGAGCAAGCACGCTGTTGGCATACCCTAAGCCTCTGGTGGCCCAGCCAGAGCCTGCATAGTAGCGACCTGCGGCTTCACGCTCCGCGCTGTAGGTCTGTTTAGCAGCTCCTAGGTCCTGCAAATAGAGCGCCGTTGCGGTAATGGCATGCTTAGCATTCCACGGGTCAGCGAGACTTACCCCTACTGCAGCCGCAATGCGGCTCTGATAGGTCTTCCAGGTTGAAGGGATAAATTGCGAGGGACCCATAGCGCCACCATACCCTACCGCCTGCGGACACGAAACACGCGTTTGCAGAGGGTCGCGGCCCAACTCGCGCACAATAGTTTGAAGTGTCGGAAGGTCGCGCGTTGGATGAATACCGTTAGCAAACACCTTGCCCGAGGTTACGTGCTTGGTCGCGCCCGAGTCGAGGTCGGTGATAATACAGGTGCCTACGTTAACACCCAGGTTAGATTCTTGACGCAAAATGCCCAAAATAAACGCTGCGCGTACCCCGGTCGCCTTTTCTGCCTCGCTTGCATACTGCAAAGCTGTTGCAAATGAGATACCCTGTGCGTCACGAAGCTCGAAGAGTGCGCTCCTAATAGCCTCAGCGCGCTTCTGGCGCTCGGCGAGCACCTGGCTGTAGTTCGCCTCCTCCTTTTTAGTGATAGCTAGAAGCTGCTGCTTCTCCTGTTCGTTCTTCTTTACTTCGGCCTTTTTAACTTCTACCTCGTACTTGGCGTCAGCCTCTTTATTCTTCTTTTCGCTCAACTGCTCCTTTTCTTTCTCGGTCTCCTCCTTTACACCCCGCAGCTCGTCAAAATGGTCTTGCAGGTCGCGGTTGATAATATCAATGGAGTCAGCAGTGGACATAAACTCAGAAAGCGACGCGGACGACAGCATCAGTATCGCGAGCGGCATGTTTTCTACCTCATGCTTTTCACGCATAAGCTTGGCCAGCGAGTCGCGCCCATCCTGCAGACGGTCTTCAAGTACGGAAATATGTTTGGCCTTTTCGTTAATTTCGGCCGCAAGCGTGTTAATGGTGCCGTTGCGCTGCCTGATCTCCGCTTCAGCCTTTTTAATCTGCGCGTTGAGCGTGGTTACATCGCCCTGCAGGGTATTCTTCTTAGCCTTCGTGTCGTCCAGCACCTTTTGCCACTGCGCAATCTCCTGCTGCAGCTGGTCGTACTCAGCCCTAAGGCGCGCCTTGTCAGCCTCGGTAAGCGCCTGCGCGTCAACAGGTGTTGGGTGAGCGTATAGAGAGAAGCTTCCAGCTCCTAACAAGAGCCCGAAAGCGAACACGAGCATATGTCGCCCGGTCTTCATATAGGTTATATGGTACCAGACGTAAGGCCTCGGTAAAACTTACGCGAAAAAGCGTTATGTAGCCTTATTCTACGAACGTAAGGGCCTTGCCCTTCTTGCTGCCGCGGCCGGTGCGGCCGATGCGGTGCACATAGTCGTCGTACGTGGTTGGGAGATCGTAGTTGATCACATGAGAGACACCGTCGATGTCGAGACCGCGAGCGGCTACATCGGTAGCCACAAGGATCTGCGCCTGGTTTTCTTTGAAGTTTTTCAATGCGCGCTGACGCTGGCCATGACTCTTGTTGCCATGAATAGACTCGGCTTTAAAGCCGCGCTCTGCAAGCATGCTAGAAAGTCTCTCAACACCGTGTTTAGTGCGGCCGAAGATAATTACATTGCTGAACTCAGCCTGCGCGAGA
>CAZXKI010000059.1:0-4759 GCA_964641145.1 uncultured Candidatus Saccharibacteria bacterium
ACTCATGACAAGAAATGCAGCAGCTCCTATTATGTTCTACACAGGCGGCCATACCAATGAGCGCATGAGGATTACAGAAACCGGCAACGTGGGCATCGGCACAACGTCACCTGTGGCAAAATTAGACATCTCTACCGCAGGTGCAGCCTCTGTGCCAGCGGCGGGTGCTACTTCTACACAGTTTCAGCTTACGAACGTAGGACTCTACGGACTGATCGGTGGTGTGCTGACGACCGGAACAAGCTATTTGCAGGCGCAGCGGGTTGATGGCACCGCAACCACGTACCCCCTTCTCCTTAACCCTAATGGCGGCAATGTGGGTGTAGGCACTGTTAACCCGCAATCAAAACTATCGGTTACAGGCTCTAGTGGCGCATATAACGGAGACGGTGTGACAGGAGTAGCCCAATTTACTACGGGCACAGGCGCACAAACTGACGACAAGCTGCAGTTTGGCATCGTTGACGGCTCGTATAGCTGGATCCAAGCAGTTGACCCAGGTAATAGTGTTCGCCAGCTTATTCTCAACCCAGGTTCCGGCAACGTCGGCATTGGTACGACTACGCCAACGGATAAACTCACCATTGGTGATGGTACGACAGCCACTGGTTTTGCATTGTATGGAAACGGTTCGGGCTCGTACCAGAGTTGGGTCAAAGCGTACGACAAGAGTGGTACGCTGCTCGGGATCGATATAGGTGTCGCGAATGCGTCGAAGGTAGTATTGAACGGTGCAGGATATTCATATCTCAACGGGGGCAACGTCGGTATTGGTACAGCCTCTCCATCAACCCGTTTGCATGTCGGAGCAGAGGTTACTGACGATTCTAGTCGTGCATACGATGCCAATGCACTTATGGTTGTTCATCAAACACCTACCGGCACAGCAACACTTAACGACCCTGAAGAAGTGCTCTACCTTGCCCGACAAGGGGCTAGCGGCCAAGCATACGGAGCAATGGCAACATATAAGCTATCTCGATACGAAAACGCAGGCTCCAGTAATGTTGGTTCGCGTACGCGCTTGGACCTCGACCTTACCCACAACAACTTTGATGATGTAAAAGTAATGACCTGGCTCTCGTCGGGCAACGTCGGCATTGGCACCGCCAGCCCTTCATCCAAGCTGCAGGTGGTGGGTGCTTCTATGCTGGGTTCTGCTAGCGGAAACTCATCTGCTCCGGCAACTTCGACCACCAACATTGTGTTGTATGACTTCTCACCGACAAACTGGTCAGGTATAGGGTCTGATACTGGCGGTAATACATACTTCAATACACTTGGACCCAACACGCGCATGATCATTACCGCAGGCGGCTACGTTGGCATTGGCTACACAAGTCCAGGCTCGAAACTGGACGTGAATGGTCAGATCAGAGCGAGTGTGGCAGCGGGGGGTCATGCTTCAGCTCTTCTTGCTTCTTCTACCGCGGCAGCGCTTGCGTTATATGAAACCGATGCCGCAACTGACAATAAATCATGGGACTTTATTGCATCTGGAGAAATTCTCGCCCTTCGAGCAGTCAATGACGCTAACAGTACCGCTGACTCTTGGGGCGTAGTAAACAGGACAGGAAGCACTATAGATAGTGTTACGTTCCAGACCACGGGCAATGCAGGAGACATATTTCTGGGTGGAGATGTATCCATAGGGTCAGACACAACTCCTGATGGCAATCTTGACGTAGCACTTGATACAGGGACCGAAAACGGCGACGTATGTATCGACGCTAATGACGTATTTCTACGCGAAGCTGACGGAGGCTGTGACTCTTCGTCCATACGATTCAAAGACAATATTTCTGATCTTAATTACGGTCTTGCAGAAGTGTTGCAGATGCGTCCAATCTTTTTCCGCTATAAACAGGACTTCAAGCCAGATTTTCAAGAGCTCCGTGTTGGCTTTATTGCCGAAGAAGTAGAAAACATTATTCCAGAGATCGTTGAGTATGATAGTTATGATAGTAATGGTCTCAAGAATGGCCAAGTGGAGGGTCTCGACTATGCAAAATATTCTGCAGTACTTACCAAAGCAATACAGGAGATGAATCTTAATCTCGAGACTATTGCGTCTTCTACTGCCGCAAGTTCAACACCGCAGTCAGAAGCATTCGCGCAACGGTTTATGGGCGGCATCTTTGCCCGCATGACTACGTGGCTCGCAAGCGCAGGTAATGGCATTGCAGATTTGTTTGCCACAACCATTCATGCAGAAACAGTGTATGCAAAAAATATTCATGCGTCGGAGACAATCTGTGTTGATGGCGAGTGCTTAACCAAAGATGATATTAGAAATATCTTGCAGGTTACGCGTGGCGGCTCTTCAACCACTCCGCCGCCTACCGATCCAGAGCCTACTCCAGAACCTGAGCCTGCACCAGAAGAAACTCCTCAAGAGGTTTCGGTTAATGAAGACACGTCGGCTGAGACACCTGTTGAAGAAGTGGTTGGCAATGAAGGTGCACCTATAGAACCTTCCGGAGAAGAAGGGACCGTGGGGGCAGCGGGCGAGTCGTCAGAAAGCTAAAATTCATACATTCGGGGTCATTTTAAAATAGCTGTCAAACAGCTATTTTTATTAGATTGCGGTTGGCGAGGAGGATCAAGTGTTTTGTGCAGCCGTGGTTACAAGACGATCAGCAATAGCCATATAGACCATAGGATTTCGTTGCCGAGAAAAGATTATTTTAAGCCATATCTCGGCAACTATTTTAGAAAAAATCATTGATTATCAGGCTCTCAAAGGTGTTGAAAATCCGGTACTCCGGTCCTCAGAGGTATTCTCCTAGGCAAAATAGCAAAAAAGCACTGAATGCAGATAGGAATACTGTCCACATATATACGTGTATCTGGGTGCTAAGAAACTGATCTTGCGGCGGTACTATCAATAGCAGAGAGCATTTTTAATTTCGCGAATTAATGAAGCTCTGCTTGGCCATTTCGCCATCCGAGATGAGTACAGAGAACCAAAAAATAAGAATCCCATCTTCTGTTGCAAGTAGTCGTTTTGGTATTACCAATGACTACGTCACCTTGTTGTGCCGCCAGAAAAAGGTTGATGGTGTTTTGTACGGACGCGATTGGTTTGTAGACCCAGAGTCGCTTGATGCATTTCTTAAGAAGACCGAAGCAGAGAAGAAGGCTAAGCGTGAGGCCTTGGCAGAGAAGCTCCGCGAAGAGTATCAAAAGTCGGCGAAGCCGGTTGTGGTTGCGAGCCCTAAGGTTGAAACTTCTACACTAAGCGGCTTTACGACACGTTCAAAGTTTATTTTTGCTGGAGGCCTTCTTGCGCTCATTCTTGTAGCAAACGCAGGAGCGTTTATCGGCACTGCTCTTAACACTGCTTCTCCTGCGGCTGTTGCACAACTCGATTCTGCATTTTTTGGCGGGGGACTGGTATCAAAAATATTTTCGGCGTTGTTCGGCACAAAAACAGAAGAACTTGCTCCTGCAGAATCTTCCTACTATGCAACGGCATATCCCACTGCAGGCACCACTCCTGCACAGGTTGTACAAAACACCTATCCGGTTATTGAGCGCGTGATCGAGCGCGACAGTGCCGGTAACTGGGTCACGCGCGAGACGCTGATCATGATGCTGGGCGATCTTCAAGAGTCGATGCAGGCAGATACTAAGCGCATGATTGGAGCAACTGTAGACCAGGACTTCTTTGAAGCAAAGACATTTACCGACGCCGATATTCCCGACACTATTACGGCAAGCAATTATCTGCCGCTCACGGGCGGCACCCTAACAGGAGCGCTAAACGGCACGGACCTCATTCTTACCGGCAACCTCACAGTCAACGGCGCGCAGACCCTCTCTGGCGCGATCACTGTCCCGTATGTCACCGCCACTTCAACTGACACCGCTTCTTCTTTCCAGCAGCTTCTGGCGTATGCATCTACAACGCTCCAGAATTTTACTTTTGTCAATGCGACCGGCACTGCGGCGACCACCACCGCTTTTCATACCTCTTCGCTTACTGCCGATACCGCACGACTCTCCCAGTTAACGGTCACAGGTTTTTTGGCCACCAACGCAACAACCACACACGCCACTAGCACCACGTTGTTTGCCACTTCGCTTACCGCTGACACTGCACGTCTGACCACCCTCGACGTCTCTGCGTTTACTGCTACGCGAGCCACTACTACCAACGCGACCAGTACCACCTTGTTTACCACCACATTTGCTGCGGCCACCGCGTCCTCAACAAATTTGTTTGCAGGCAACGCAACTTTGGGGGCAACCACACTTTCGTCGCTCACGATTACAGGCACAGCCGGTCCGCTGCAGGCGATTAATGGGGTAGTATCTGCCACCAGCACGCTTTCGCAAGTGTATGGAGGTACTGGGTTTAGCACATATACACCCGGCGATATTTTATATGCAGATACGAGTGGCCAGTTAACGACGTTGCCTATGGGCGCCAATGGCGAGGTGCTTAAAGTTTCTGCCGGAACCCTTGCGTGGGAGTCGGACATCACAAGCGGTGGCGGCGGGTCAGGAGCTTGGGCTACCACCACCGACAGCCTTGCGATTTATCCGTCTGACACCTCCAATGTGGTTATTGTTGGCAATAGCGCCACCTCAACTCTTCTAAGCATTTTTGAAGTCCATGGCCGCTCCTATTTTTCTAATCGTATCGGCATCGGCTCAACCACCCCAACCTACAAGCTCTCCGTAGAAGGTGATTCATCCCTCGGCAACTTCGCCCGCGCCGGGTACTTCATCGCCACCTCTTCAACTGCGTCAC
>CAZXKI010000060.1:0-4700 GCA_964641145.1 uncultured Candidatus Saccharibacteria bacterium
TTAGTAGTCATTATTCGGTCCTTGCGCTGAAGTGTCAATGAGTTTTCCACACATTGAACACTGCGTATGCAAAATAAGGCGCTGTCAATCACCTCCACTTCCAATTACATTGTCTGATTAACGCATTACAAAAACAAAACATGCACACCATAACAAAAAATACTCAGTAGGAATGCGAGAGGGGCCCAAAACCCTGGGAAACCAGCGGAAAAGCTGGAGTTTTTTGGGCCCGTCTCGAGTTCCTACAAAATTTTCTCGAATTACACGAGGACTTAAAAGCTTTTACATCTTTGCGATCATCTTCTTTTTTGAATCTGCGCTACACCATAGCCGCCACACACCGATGCGCAAGATTGACAGTGGCACTTTGCTTGTTCGCTAATTACATCACATGTTCATCTTTTATCCATAGAATATTGACATTCCCTCGGTAACCCGGACAATGAGTGGTCCTTGGGAAGGTTCGAGAAGGTTTCTGACTGATATGCCGATTTTTGTCGCGAATTCAAAACGTCGCAGGGTATTCTTTCGTGTCGCAGTTGTTGCGACCTTGGTTTTTTCTCTACTTGTAGGGTTCGTATTCCTCCTTCAACTTCTCTCTCCTTCTACTAGAGCACCTATAACTCAAGCAGAGGCCCGGGACAGTTATCTGTACTATTACAGCAAAAATAACGAAAAGAAGGTTGCTCTGACTTTTGACGACGGCCCTATGGCCAAAGAGACTCGCGATATTATGCGAGTACTCAAGAGCCATGAGGTGCCGGCCACCTTCTTTTTTATCGGTAAAAACGTACTCAAAAACCCTGACGTAGCAAAAGAGGTAGCCGATGCGGGTTTTGAAATCGGGAACCACTCGTTTTCGCACACCTATAACGTGCACAACTCGGAGAGGCGCCTCAACCTCGAACTCAACGCTACCGGCCTTATTATTGAACGCGCCACCGGAACAACCCCCAAGTTTTACCGTCCGCCTTTCCTTCTTTCCATAGGTGTTGATCCTGCGCCCAACCCGTATATCCCAGAAGAAGTAGCTAATGACTGGGCTCTTGCGGCAGGATACCTTCCTGTCGGAATCGATATAGACACCAAAGACTGGCTTGCAAAATCCTCGAGTGAGGTGGTTGCAACCTTTAAGAAAAACTTTACCGAATCAGAGGCAAATCGAATCATTCTCTTCCACGACGTAAAAAGCACGGCTCCAGATGCTGTAAACGAAATCATTCCTTGGATACAGGAGCAGGGCTATACCATCGTGCCCTTGTCTGAGCTACTTGAACCACCTACAACCATAGCCCTTACCCATGATCTAAAACCACAGGACACCAACGCTACAACTGGAGGAGAGGTATCCCTCTTGCAGTGGTTCCTATATAAAAAGGGCTTGCTAGACCCCTATACTATGAGCGGCGTATACGACCAAGACACCTCTGACGCGGTGCTGCGCTTTCAATTTGAGGAGGGCCTAGTGGACCCAACTGCGATTGATCCAACCAATATTGGCGTTGTAGGCCCAGAAACCCGTGCGCGTATAGCCGCAATCAACATAAATACCTCGCCTGACATTGTTTCCACCTCTAACATCTTTATAAAGGCGTCTCTGTTAGTCGAGGGGTTTTATATCTACCTTCTTTCTTATTTAGGCAAAGCGATCACTTTTGTAAGCTTTCTTGCATTCATTCTAATATCTATTCGAGTTGCCATGTTAGCTGTCCTGCTTATTATCGGGCGGTATGTAAAACCTGCAAAGACCCAGCCTAAAAAAGGGTACGAGCCGTTAGTGTCAGTACTTATTCCTGCCTACAACGAGGCAGAAAATATACGATCTGCGGTTGCAAGTGCCGTAAGAAATACCTACAAGAACAAAGAAATTATTGTCCTTGACGACGGGTCTACTGATACCACTGCGGCCATAGTTGAAGACTTCTGCCTTAAAAATCCCACAGAGCCTATCAAATTAATAAAACTTGAAAATGGCGGCAAAGCGCGAGCGCTTAGCATCGGCACAGAGCTAAGCCGCGGAGAGATTCTTATGATTGTAGACGGTGACGCAGCGCTTGATAAGAACGCTATCGCAATGCTGGTACAGCACTTTACTGATCCAAAAATCGGTGCGGTGGCAGGCAAAGTTGAAACCGCTCGTGAAAAAACACTTCTTAGTGCATTTCAGGCCCTTGAATACGCTATGGGCCAGAACATCGATAAGCGCGCCACTTCTGTACTGGGTGCCGTAGGCGTAGTTCCAGGCCCTGCGGGCGCATGGCGCAAGGATCTTATCGTTAAATCAGGCGGCTTCCCACAAGACACGATTGTAGAAGACCAGGACATGACCCTGACCATTTTGCGTATGGGATACAAGGTCATCTACGAACCTCGGGCCATAACCTTTACCGAAACACCTCACACCGTAGGGAACTTCCTAAAACAGCGCTTCCGCTGGGTGTACGGCACTATTCAGTGCTTTTGGAAGCACAAAGGCGTTTTTATAGAACGTCCGACGAGCGCACTGAGCCTCTTAGTGATGCCTAACACTTTATTTTTCGGTATTTTGATGCCGCTCACCTACCCCATCATCGACACCCTTCTCATAGGCAGTTTAATCTTCGGCGCAGCACCTACCCTTTGGGTCCCTATCGCTCTTTTTACCTTGATCGACATGCTCTATGCCGTATGGGGCCTGTGGGGAGAAAAGGGAGGAAAGTGGTTGATATTGTATGTGCCCTTCCAGCGCTTCTTTTATCGCCAGCTCCTGTACTACACCGTCATTAAGAGCGTGGTGCGCGCCATTGAAGGCCGTGGCGCAAGATGGAACAAGTTCGCCAAGGTGGGACAAACTGACCGATACTTTTACCAAACCTTCTCTGCAACAACGCCTACTACTCCCAACTAATTCCGCGAGTTGTAATAATCTCGGTCCATGGGCCGTCAGGAACCTTAGATGCATCGACGAAGCGCCACTGTATTACTTCGTTTGTAGTAAGTCCTAAGCAATCCCAAAGCGCCGGAGAGATATCGAGGCCTGCTTTGACACCGAAGGTATTGCTAGGAGCATCGCTGCCAAACACATAACCAAAATCGTCAGTCAAAAAAGGACCCACATCCTGCCACTGGCCGTAGCAACTCTTGCCGTTATAGACCACTTCTACCCATCGATTCTTGAGCAACGGCGCATTACTGTTGGAAGAGAACCACGGGATCGAGCGTACCGAGTCTTTAAGCTCACTGCTGCCTTCCAGGTATTCTCCATAGGGCAGAGCCACATAAAAGGGATTCTCTCTGGGAGTGAATCCACATGGGTAAAAACCGTTGCGGCACTCTGGGTCATCTACTCCGCCAAAGTGGGTCATCCATGCATCGTCCCAATAGCTCTCATGGTTTGGTATAAATCCATTTGATTCATCTGACTGCTCCCCTACCCAGAATTGTGTAGTCAGAACGCTCTTGTATACTGGTGGCAGCTGTAAAGAGTGTGCAGGTGAAGAAGTTGCATCACTTTCAACTATTGGGGGTGGTGTTTGATCTTCGACCATAACTTGGGGTAAGGTAGCTGTATCGTTGTTAAATAGATACCATCCACCCCCCAACAACACAAAAGAAATCAGCAGTGCAGCAATCAGAAACGGATTTTTAGTCATTACTTATTCAGCATAGCAAATTCCCCTCTTAACTTCATGGTTGAACAGCAGGACTCATTTTGGAAATTATTTTTTACCGTCACGGGAGGCACGCTCGTTCTTGCGGCTTTTGTCGTAACGGTGCTACTGCTTAAACCATCTAACGGCCTGCCAACACTACCCCACAGCGACTCAACAGAGCCGTACGCCTATGCACAAGGCCCAGAATTAGCCGCCACATCAACCTATTTTTACCGCGAGTCTATACCGCTAGGATATGGCAATACTTCATGGGGAGCCGCCACCAGCTGGAGGTCGCAACAACGTCGCTTTGAAGGTTTATATGCGGCCCGCGCAAGTTTTACTGACGCGTGGGGAGGACTTGCCTTGGCAGGGCACGGCATCCCAACCGCCTCGCTGGCTGGCATCTCACTAGCCGTATTTGCTGAAGAAGGTATTACCGACCTATATCTGGAACTTTACAATGCTGCCGGGGCAACGGTAGGCCGCCAATCTATCGGCTGGTACTTCCCTAACAACAAACTTGAAACAGGTAAGTGGCACGTGGTTACTATTCCGCTTAACAACTTTGGCCCAGTGCCTGCCACCATTGGAGGCTTTGCGGTTATTTCTGAACAAAAGGGAGTTATTTATATAGATGACGTGCATCTGGCAAAAAAAGCCTTGGCTCACGCACCCTGGGTGCCGCCCTCTGAAGTGGCGGGCGTGTCGACAGAAGTGTCTTTGAGCGCTTTGTTTGCCCGCACAAGCTCTTCTACCCTTCCCTACTCTATGCCACTTGACGCACAGGAGATGCTTCGTTGGCATGCGCCGACGGGTCAATTCCTAATTTCAAGCGACGGAGTCAAGGTGGGCCCTCCTACTGCTGGCGGCGGCGTACATGCCACCTATTTAGGTGGCCAGAACTGGACGGACTACCGCATAGACTCCACGGTGCAATGGAGTAAGCCTGCAAGCTTTTCTCTTGTATCACGCATTGGTGACGAGAATTCTCAGGTCTCTTGCGGTTTTTCCCAGCTAGGCACCGTAGTGCAGATATATGTGATGAAAGACGGCGTATCAGAACTA
>CAZXKI010000061.1:0-4551 GCA_964641145.1 uncultured Candidatus Saccharibacteria bacterium
GCTGCGCGTTGCTCCCTGGGATAGCTCAATGACCAAAGAGATAGAAAAGGCGATTATGACGGCAAACCTCGGACTTTCTGTTGGCGCCGAGGAAAAAGGCGTCCGGGTGTTCTTTCCAGAGCTTACTTCCGAGCGGCGCACTCAGTTATTGAAGCTTGCTAAAGAAAAAGTAGAGGAAACACGCGCTGCATTGCGTGGCGCTCGCGACGACGTGTGGAGCGACATCCAAAAGCAGGAGAAAGATAAAAAAATGAGCGAGGACGACAAGTTTCGCGCTAAAGACGAGATGGAGAAGCGGGTGCAGGCCGCCAACAAAGTCTTTGACGAGGCACTTGCGCGCAAAGAAAAGGAGATTTCAAGCTAACTAAACACTCATGTCTTTCGTTATATTCATTCTTATCCTCGTTGCACTTATTCTTGTGCACGAGCTTGGACACTTTGTTGTTGCCAAACTTTCTAAGATCAGGGTAGAGGAGTTCGGGATCTTTTTCCCGCCGCGCCTCTTTTCTTTTAAAAAAGGCGAGACCGAGTACTCTTTTAACTCGCTGCCGTTTGGCGGCTTTGTGCGCATCTTTGGCGAAAACCATAACGAGCACGCCGACGATCCACGGAGTTTTGCTAGCAAGCCGCGTTACAAGCAGGCTGCCGTAGTGGTGGCGGGCATTGTCATGAACCTGCTTTTTGCGTGGATGGCATTGAGCGTGGGCTACATGGTGGGTCTGCCATCTTCTTCACAGAGCGGCCGGGCTGGGGAACTGCAGGATGTTAAAACGACCATCGTCTCAGTCGTGGATGAGTCTCCGGCAGACAAAGCCGGCGTGATGCCAGAAGATGTGGTGAAGTTAGTTGGCACGGGCGCAGTGGCGCCGCAGACACTTGCGACTGCAGATGAAGTTCAGGCTTTTATCGCCGCACACTCCGAAGAGAGCATTATTCTTACGGTAATCCGCGATGGAGCAGAACAGACGTTTATTGCGCGACCGGCTGAAGGTGTTGTTGAGGGCCGCAAGGCGCTCGGTGTACAGCTTGGCGATGTGGGCATTCTGCAGCTACCGCCGCACTTGGCGCTCGTAGAAGGCGCTCGGCTGACCTATGACATGACGATCGGCACAGCGCAGGGTCTTGCTGCGTTTTTCTCACAGATTGTGCGGGGCGTGGCTGACTTTGGTTCAGTGGCAGGACCGATTGGCATTGTAAATATCGGCGCTGGCGCGGTTACCGACGGCTTTGCCGCAGCGATACTCCTTACCGCAGTTATCTCTATTAACCTGGCTATTATTAACCTGCTGCCGATACCTGGCCTCGACGGCGGACGCTTGCTTATTATTGCTATCGAAGCGGTCATTCGCCGCCCTGTATCGCCCAAAATTACGACCGTGCTCACGCTGGCTGGCTTTGGCCTCCTTATACTGCTCATGGTGGTGGTCTCGTACCACGACATCGTGCGCTTGGTAGGGTAAATAAAAAGGCCGCGCGATGTCTCGCGCAGCCAAAGGGTCTCGAGGACCGGGGGATCTAATCGAACAAGGGCCTCAGGGCCGTGACGACGTCGCGTTTGCCGTTGGTGCCAGGGGCGAAGCCAGTGATCAGGAATTCGTCTCCGATCTCAGGCGTTTTCGTTCCCGTCAGGATCGAAGAGTGGAAGAAGAGCTCCGGATCGCCGTTAAAGGGCTTGAGAAACCCGTAGCCTTCAATGTCGTTGTAGTTCTTCACCTTCGCCGAGATCGGCAAGGTGCGCGGTGCAGTTCTCGGCTGCACCGGGATCGCAGGGGTGTGGCTGATAATCTTTTTCAGTTCCCAGCCTTTCTCAACCTCGATGAGGTCGGCGGAGTCGAAGATCAGCTTGTCGCCCTCACTCACTTTCTTGAGGCCAGAACGCTTGAGCATCATGACGTGAATGAAGACCTCCTTGCCACCTGTCTTGTTCTGGTAGGGTGTATCAAGTACGAGAAATCCGAATCCTGGCCCCTGCTTGAACCGCTTCACTGTGCCGCTCATTTCCATCCCAGCGACTCCTGTATCTACCGCCTCCGTGTTGAGGCAGTTGGCATGGTGCAATATTTTATACAATAGGTCAAGCTGCTTTCCTCACGTCAGATTTAGCCGTACAATGGCGGATATATGAGCACTTCGTCTCATATATCCGTCGCTCGCTCGGAAATTTAAGCGAGCTTAATTTCTCTCACTCGCTTGGCTATGAAGCAATCTCAACTATTTACAAAAACACGTCGCGAGGCTCCTAAAGACGAAGTTTCTAAAAACGCTCAGCTTCTTATCCGTGCAGGTTATATACATAAAGAGATGGCGGGCGTGTATTCTTACTTGCCGCTTGGTTTGCGCGTACTCAACCGGCTGATGGAGGTTATCCGGGAAGAAATGAACAAGGTGGGCGGGCAGGAGATACTCATGAGTTCTCTCCAGGACCCAGAGCTGTGGAAGAAGACCGACCGCTGGAGCGACAAGAATGTTGACGTGTGGTTTAAGAGCGAGTTTAAGGCCGGAGGAGAAGTAGGTTTTGGCTGGACCCATGAGGAAGATGTGACGGCTATCGCACAAAAGTATGTGTCTTCCTACCGGGACCTGCCTTTTTCGGCCTACCAATTTCAAAATAAGTTCCGTAATGAGACGCGCGCCAAGTCCGGCATTATGCGCACGCGCGAGTTCATCATGAAGGACATGTACTCGTTCTCGCGCACTGACGAAGAGCATCAGAACCTATACGAAGCTATTGCAGGCGCCTATGACCGTGTGTATGCGCGTGTAGGCATCGGCAGCAAAACCTACCGCACGTTTGCGTCGGGCGGCGCATTTTCAAAATACAGCCACGAATATCAGACAGTATGTGATGCCGGCGAAGACTTGGTGTACGTGCACGAGGGCAAGCGCCTGGCGATCAATAAAGAAGTGCTTGAGGACGAGGTGTTAAAAGACCTTGGTGTTTCTCGCGACGAGTTGGTAGAGAAGAAGGCGATTGAAGTGGGAAATATATTCTCGCTCGGCACCCGTTTTTCTGACGCGCTTGGGTTAACCTACAAAGACGAAGGCGGCAACGAAAAGCCGGTCATTATGGGCTGCTATGGCATTGGGCCAGGGCGCCTCATGGGCACTATTGTTGAAACCCTTGCAGACGACAAAGGCATTGTCTGGCCTGAGAGTGTTGCTCCCTACCGCGTGCATCTTATCGAGCTTTCAAACGGCAATACTGAAGTGTCTGAAGAGGCAAAAGAGCTCTATCGTGAGCTTGTAGGGGCAGGTGTCGAAGTGTTGTGGGACGACCGCGATGCTCGTGCCGGAGAAAAGTTTGCAGACAGCGACCTGCTTGGCCTGCCCCTGCGTGTTGTCGTATCAGAAAAAACATTAACCGCAGGAAAGTTCGAGTGCGTACACCGCCAAACCGGAAAGGTTGAACACAAGAGTGCTTCAGAACTTATCGGGGGCTTTACACACAATGTTTGATGGACTCAAAGATAAATTTCGGCCTTGGGTTAGCAACGACGTAGGCATTGACCTGGGTACGGCTAACACGCTTGTGTACTTGCGCGGCAAAGGCATTGTGGTTGCCGAGCCGAGCGTTGTGGCGCTTAACCAAAAAACCGGCCAAGTGGTGGCGGTTGGCTCGAGCGCTAAACAAATGCTTGGCCGCACGCCAGGGCACTTGATGGCTGTGCGCCCGCTGGTAGAAGGCGTGGTCTCTGACTTTGAAGCTACTGAAGAAATGCTTGCCTACCTGATAAACCGCGCCCAAGGCGTGTCTAAAAAGCTGCTTGGCCCGCGCGCAGTTATTGGGGTGCCTTCTGGTATCACCAACGTAGAGATCCGCGCGGTTAAAGACGCGGCGCAGAACGCTGGTGCGAGAGAAGTGCACATTGTTGAAGAGCCTATGCTTGCCGCGCTGGGCATCCGTCTGCCGATTAAAGAAGCCATCGGCTCTATGATTGTAGATATTGGCGGCGGCACGACCGACATTGCCGTAATGTCCTTGGGCGGCATTGTGCGCGCTAAAAACCTGCGTGTTGCGGGCGACAAGCTCGACCAGGACATTATTGCTCATGTGCGCAGCGAATTTAAGATGCTCATAGGCGAGAAGACCGCCGAGAGCGTTAAGATGGCGATAGGCTCGGTGATTGAAGAGAACAGCCACCTTGAGGCGGTAATCCGAGGCCGCGATCTTATTACCGGCCTGCCACGCGAGGTGGTGATTACCGACTCTGATATCCGCGAAGCTATTTCCACCTCGATCGATACGCTGATTGAAAGCGTGCGCGAAGTACTTGAGACCACGCCGCCTGAAATATTGGCGGACATTATGCGCTCCGGCATTATCTTGGTGGGCGGCGGAGCCCAGCTTAAGGGCCTTGATGCGCTGCTGACCCAGTGGCTCAAAGTCCCGGTTATTGTGGCAGACGATCCCTTAACCGCGGTTGCGCGCGGCACCGGTGTGATTTTAGAAAACCCAAATGCGCACAAAGACGTATTCTTAGAGCATGACGACGATATCTCCTAGACGCAGACGCAGAGGAGAGGGGATGAGAGTATTCCTGCTGACCCTTC
>CAZXKI010000062.1:0-4487 GCA_964641145.1 uncultured Candidatus Saccharibacteria bacterium
GTCATGGTGGGACCCTTAAACTGCATAAACTCTCCTACGCCACCTGCTTGCTCTACCAGCTTTTCACCTGGCGAGAGATACAGATGATAGGTGTTGGCAATGATAGTCTGCACCCCAAGCTCTGGCAGGTGTGCAGCTTCTACTCCCTTTACGTTGGCCTTAGTAGCAACAGCAGTAAACGCAGGGGTTTTGATCTCCCCGTGGGGAGTTTTAATAACGCCAGCACGGGCCAGCGAGCCTGGGAGCTCTATTTCTTTAGCAAACGAAATCGGACGCATAAGGCGAGAGTAGCCTTATTGCCCGACAATATCAACTAGCTCAACCTCAAACGTAAGGGTTGCATTAGGAGGTATGGGGCCGTATCCAGAGGGGCCATACGCAAGATCGGCAGGGATAATAAGAAGACGTTTGCCGCCAACCTGCATACCCTGAAGGCCTTGATCCCAGCCAGGAATTACCTCACCACCGCCCAAGGTAAACGTGTAAGGCGTTCCGCCAACCGATGTGTCGAACACGGTACCATCCTCAAGTGAACCTGTGTAATGGACTTTCAGTTTGTCACCTACTTCGGCCGCCTTCCCGGTGCCTACAACTTCGTCCTGCACTACCAACTGGCCCGTAGTATTTTGCACACTGCCTGGAATGCCGCTCTCAACTGCTGCAAAAGGATTTCCGTATACAAAAAATAATCCGACAACCAGAAGACCTGCCGCAACGGCAATGCCTTTAGTAAGTGTTGCTTTACTCATGAGGCAACGATACCTCTCGACGGGGGCTCTCGCAAGCAATACTATGGGGATATGAAGAAGATTCCATTTTTTCCGCAGCAGAACGAGTATTACTGCGGCCCAGCCACTCTCCAGATGACACTGGAGGCATATGGCATATCTAAAAGCCAGCGCAGTCTTGCCAAGCTTGCTCAGACTAATAAAAAAGTGGGCACGAGCATTGTAGGTATGGTGAAGACGCTTCGCCACTTCAACCTAACAGTGCATGCCAGCAACAACCGCTCGCTGTCAGACATTAAAAAAGCCCTCCGTGCCGGCGAGGTGGCAATTATCTGCTACACCGAGCCTCTGATGGAATGGGGCCACTACGCAATCGTACAGAACATAACCGACAAGCGCATACACCTCGTCGACTCCGACGCACGCGACGGAAAGACGTCGCTGTTACTTGCGGAGTTTAAGCGCAGATGGCACGACGCTCTCTTTACCAAAACCGTACGTTGGGCTGCGTTTGTAAGCGCTCCTAAATACTCTCAAAAATAGTAGTAGCCCCGTCTTCTCCTATTAATACCGCGTTGCCTGCGGAGTTAAATATAGTTGCCGTTTGAGTGTTAGTAGGCGCTGAGTGAAGGATCGTTAGATTGAGCGCCAAGAACCCAAGCGCAATAACCGCAACTACCGAACCGCCCGCCAGCATTTCTGCCGGCTGTACTTGAATATGAATAAAGAACGTCATGCTAACCAACATAATCAACACGGCAGCAACTCCTCCAAGCACATACAGCGAGCTGTTTGAGGGCTGGGTGCCAAGTTTAACAATATTGCGCACAAGTGAGTCGCCTACTGAGTGTGACGCGGCCGCAGCAGCCAAGACCTGCGTGTTATCGGTACGCGGCCCCAACACCACCGCAGCCGGCAATGGCGCACTTACCCCAGCGGGGCGAGCGAAATACTGCACGACAAACGTTGCCGGCGCCCCCTGGTATACCCCATCCGCCACACCCACTCCGATTTCGGTGTATCCAGCTCTGACAATATTTGCGCGATGGCCAGGCGAGGCCATCCAGGCGCGCACCACGCTCGCAGATTCGTTAAAACGCACCGCCAGATTTTCCCCTGCAGACGCATAATCATAGCCAGCCTCGCGTATCCACGCCCACGGCTCTTTGCCGTCCGGACCGGTGTGCGAAAAGTAGCCGAGACGCGCCATGTCTTCTGCTTTAGCCTGCGCTGCCGTGGCCAACGTCTGATTAGACGTAAGCGCAGGAATGTTGTTATGAGACCGTTCAGTGTTGGTAAGCTCAATCACTTCAAGCGGAAGCACTGCTGCCAAATAATTCTTTGCTGACTCGTGAGAAAAAACATTTACTAAAAGCACCGCCTCAGCTGTAAGCGTAACGGTTAAAAAGAACAAGAGCCACGGTTTACGCAGCAAATGCGGACGGTACGCATTGAGATGCGAAGGCACCACAAACTCATGCACTTTTTTATATACCGTGCGCAAAAAGCCGCGGACGAATCGCATGCTACAATCGTACCATGCAGTTTTTAAAGCTTTTGATCCTGTTCACACTGCTTCTCCCCTCTTTTGCTCTTGCGGCAGGCTTTGCCAAAGAATCTCTCTTTCTTTCTAAATCGCCTGCAACCGAAGGTGACACGGTGTTTATCCACGCAGTGGTAGCTAACGACTTGAATGCGGCTTTTACCGGCGACGTCATCTTTGAAGATGACGAGACAAAAATCGGCACGGTGGCCGTATCGATCCCCGCAGGCGGCGCAGAAACAGTTTCCCTCTCGTGGAGCCCCAAGGCGGGTTCTCATTCTATTGTTGCAGAACTCACCGCCAAAGACGGTACTGTGGTAGAAAAACTTTCCGCAACGTTTTCAATACGTGCAAAACCAAAGTCAGAAGACAAAACAACCGCCCCAGCCTCTACCACGGTCCAATCTTCGGATGACGTTAAAGAAGCTATTGCAGGAATCTCACCCGGCCTAGCCGAAGCGAGTGAGCCCGTACTGGCAACCATAGACAATCTCCGCCAAAAAGGGGCAGACGCTCTCGACAAAGGAATTGCGTGGGCTAAAAAACCTGAAGGAGAAGTTGCCGGCGCAAGCACCGGACTCGGGGGCACCGTGCTTAGTGTGGTAAAAACTGTACTCACCTACCTAATGGAGGTTCTGCGGTTCGTGTTGGGGAATGCAGGGATCTTCTATCCCGCCTTTGCTATCGCCTTCTTGTACTTCTTGTGGAGACTGTTCAAACGCTACCGCCGCCCAAGCTACGAATAGTTAACTGCTTTTATCACCTCGAGCAGATTGCGCATGTCATTAACAGCATCGTGCGCTCTGCCGCCCTTCTTGCCAAACGCCTCTATGAGCGTACCGCTGGAATATGCAGAATAGTCAATTCCACGCTCTTCAAGAACCAGTTTCATCTGCGGGCGCAAGTTGTTGCACTGCTCTAAGGCAAAAGGGAACGACATATCCAGTAGTTCGCAATTGGCTTTAAGGACTTCCGCATCATCGCCATAGGAATACATAGGCAAATTCCCGGTAAATAATGAAAACTCCGCAACTGCCTGCTCCAGAGTAGTTCCAGATTCTACTTGAGCTTGGGTAATGCCGGTCAACCCTATGATGAATGGTGAAAGCTCGGGATTTTTTGTCGGTTTTATAAAAACACTGAGAAAATCCTTTTCCTCCAGATTGTTCCCTACTTTAAGAGCGCCAATTTGAATGACTTCTCGATATTTCCCTGGCATCTGCCAGTTACTCTGCATAAACCCTTCCCAAGAAGTCCACTCGAGGTCAAACAACACAAATTCTGACGGAAGGCCTAATTTCATTTAGCGCTTCGATAATGCCACAACGCTAGACCAAACAAACCCGCCGTTACCGCTGCAGACAAGAGACAGTACTGGCAAAAGGCGCCAATAATTGCTGCCTGTATATACACAAAAGCCGCTGAAGAAAGCAGGCCTACTCCCGCATACGCAAGTGTACCCACCTTGAGCGCCTTAGAACGAGGGTCCATCGCAAGAAGTGACACCAGCCCGAGCATGTACACGTAGTACACCAACCCCCAGTATGAGAGCGGCACGCCTAAAAAGTTTGAGAGCGGATGTGCCAACACGGCGTCACACCCCTCGAGTAAGCACGAGGGGGTCGTGTTCATAAACTTGTTGTAGGCAAGGTAGAGCGTATCGGCAATGCCGACCAGCGTAACTGAGATGAGATAGAAGGGTGCGAGTGACATACTTAGATAAACTGTACAGAGTTCACCACTCCATTAAAGACTGGCAGATTGGCGTCCTCTTGAGTTATCCAGTCAACCAAAAACATGTAGATTTTGCCATTATGTGCGGCCACGGTGACATCTGTGGTGTACAAACCAGAATAAATGTAACTTACCGCAGGAACTCCACCTACCGTAGTGGTAGCCAAGAGATCATTTACTGAAAAGTTAAAGTTGGAGAACTTTGATGAGCGCACCCACTCCTCTGCGGTTTGATTGGTAGGATTCTGAAACACCTGTATAGCAATAAGCGGCGGGCCTTCGGAAGCGCCGTTTTCCTGAGCTTGGCGAACCACTTCTTTGTCGGCCAGAGTAATAGCAACCCAACTCTCGTTGAACTCTTCGTTTTTAAGCGGAAACTCCTTAAGCTCGTAGGTAGTGGGATATGCAATAGCCAGACCATGCTGAGAAGATGTGTAGCCCGTAATCTCAATCTGCGACTCCGGTGACTGCTGCCCAGGCAG